>NZ_JBIWYK010000364.1:0-3347 GCF_044752385.1 Allobosea sp. CER48
AGAAGGCACTCGCCGCAGCCCCGGCCGCGACGGCGCCGACGGCAGCGCCGCCGAGGACCGGGGCGAGCGACGGCGCCGGGCTCGCCTGCGCAGGGACAGGCGCCTCCGGCCGCTCCTGTTCCCGCAGCGCACGGGCGCGTTCCATCGCGATCTGCGCCGACGATTCCGTCCGCGCCTGCATGGCCTCGGTCAGGGACCGCCGGACGGCGCGGAGCTCGCGCAGAACCCAGGCGAGCGACAGCAGGATCAGGCCGGCGCTGCTCGCGATCGAACCGATGATGACCTGCGTGAAGCCCCGTTCGAGGACCATGTAGGGCCACCCGTCAAAGATGGCATAGGCGCCGCCGCCAAAGAGAACGAGGCCCAGAACGGTGAAAATCGCGATCAATTTCGCATCCTTGAGGTGGATCGCGCCGGCGCCGGGTGAAGCGCAGACGCTTGACTATCTAACGTATTGAATAAGGGAGAGTTTCCAATCCGGACGGCTTAGACGGAGGAAATTGGCGCGATTGTGGCCGCCTGTCGAGAAGACATGAGCAATTCGCAGCGGGAGCGGTTGTCGGCCGGCACCAAGGCGCTTAACTATCGGTGAGAATGGCAGGCTCCCCTGCCCCCGTCCATCGACGGCAAGCCATTCTCATTAAAGCGATTTTCATAGCCCAAGGAGAGGCCTCATGTCTTTTACTCTTCCTGACCTGCCCTACGCCCATGATGCTCTCCAGCCCTTCATGTCGAAGGAGACGCTCGAGTACCATCACGACAAGCACCACCTCGCTTACGTGACCAACGGCAACAACGCGATCAAGGGCACGGAATTCGAGGGCAAGTCGCTCGAGGAGATCGTCAAGGGCTCCTACGGCAAGAACCCGGCGGTCTTCAACAATGCCGGACAGCACTACAACCACCTCCACTTCTGGAAGTGGATGAAGCCGAATGGCGGCGGCAAGATTCCGGGCGCGCTCGAGAAGGCGATCGTCGATTCTTTCGGCTCGGTCGACAAGTTCAAGGAAGACTTCGTCGCTGCCGGCGTCGGCCAGTTCGGCTCGGGCTGGGCCTGGCTCGAGGTCAAGGGCGGCAAGGTCGCGGTCAGCAAGACCCCGAATGGCGAGAGCCCGCTCGTCCATGGCGCAACGCCGATCCTCGGCGTCGACGTCTGGGAGCACTCCTACTACATCGACTACCGCAACCGTCGCCCCGACTATCTCAAGGCCTTCCTCGAGAGCCTCGTGAACTGGGAATATGTCGCAGAGCTCCACGACGCCGCCAAGGCCTGAGGCCGATTGCAGCGCGAAATGCGAACGGGGCCTCGCGGCCCCGTTTTTTTAGCCGCTCCAGATAGCTGCAGCGCTCAGACGGCGACGTTCCGCAGGAACTGGTCGACGGTCGAGTCCAGCCGCTGCGCCTGGGTCGTCACGTCTCCGGCGGCATAGCGCACCTGTTCGGCCGAGCGCCCGGTCTCCTCGACACTGTCGGCCAGCACGCTGAGATCGCTCGACACCGAAAGCGAGGAGGAGCTCGCCATCGCGACGCCGCTGGCGATCTCGCCCGTAGCGATCGCCTGCTGCTCGATCGAGGTCGCGACCGAATTGGCGAATTTCTCGATCGCGTTCATGCGTTCGGCGATATTCTGGATCGCGCCGACGACCTGACCGGTGGCGCCCTGAATCGCTGCGACCTGGGCGACGATGCGGTCGGTCGCGTCCGCCGTCTGGGCGGCGAGTGACTTAACCTCCGAGGCCACGACCGCGAAGCCGCGCCCGGCCTCACCGGCACGCGCCGCCTCGATCGTGGCGTTCAGCGCCAGCAGGTTCGTCTGCGCGGCGATGTCGCGGATCAGGTTGACAACCTCGCCGATGGCTCGCGCCGTCTCGTCGAGTTCGCGCACCGAGCCTGCCGTGTCGCGCGAGGCGGAGGCCGCCTCGACGATCTCGGTGCGGACACGCCGCACCTGAAACTCCACCTCGCGGATGGCTGCACCCATCTCTTCGGCCGCCTGGGCTGCGTTCTCGACATTGCCGGATGCGCCATGGGCGTTGTCGGCGGCACGGGCGGCCCGCTGCGAGGACTCGGCGGCGACGCGGGCAAGCCCGTCCGACGCCTCACGCATCCGCTCGGCGTTGTTCTTGAACGCCTCGAGCGCCAACCCGACCTCGCCGCGAAACGAGATGATCGCGGCATCGACGCCCTGCTGGCGGGCCCGCCGCTCCACCTCGGAGGCGCTCTGCTTCTCCTGGAGCGTCGCACGCTCGGCCAGGCGAACCTTGAGCACGCCCAGAGCCCTCGCGATCGCTCCGATCTCGTCTTTTCTTTCCAGCGCGTCGATGGGCGTGTCGAGCTTGCCGTCGGAGATGCTGACGATCGACTTCGTCATGCTGCGCAGGGGGCGCATCGTCCGCGACAGCGAGAACCACAGCAGTGGCCCCAGCACGACCAGGATCAGCAGGCCGAGGCCGATGGTGACGAACTGCTCCCAGGCTGCGCGCGCCACCAGCCGGGTCTTGTCGAAGCGCAGCGCAACGTAACCGATCAGCTTGCGCTGGTTTCCGACTCGCACCGCGTGGACCTTGGTGACGGCGGCATCGTCCTCGATCGTGACCTCGTCGCGGCCCTGCAGAGCCTTCCAGGGCTCCTCGCCGATCGCGCCGGCGAGCCAGCGCGGCGTCAGCGAGAGGCGCGCCTCCTCGCTGCGCCCGGCGGAGGCGAGCGTCGAAAGATCGTCTCCGACCAGGCCCGCGTCGAAGTCCGGATCGCGCTGGAGTGAATTGAGGATGTAGCCGAGCGTATTGGTGTCGCGCGACAGGATCAGCGAGGGCGCCGCATTCACCACCATCAGCGTCAGCGCCGCAACCTTCTGTTCGAGGTCTGCGCGCGTGCGAGCGTCGTTGTAGCGCGCGATCGCCATGACGACGAGGACAACGGCAACGGCAACGATCGCCACGGCGGCCACGGCGATCTGCCGGCTGAGAGACCCCAGGCCCCGCCCGATCGGGTGCGCCAGCTCGCCCGCGGCGGAGGCGCGTCTGAACCACGTCATCGAGCCGAAATCCCCGAAACCGGCGCCGACAGCCGCAAGGCCGCGCGCCACTCCTACCCTGCTCCGACCTTGGCTTATCCCGGTAAACAAATCGCTTGCGCGAGGGCCGCGCGCGTCACTCAGCCCGTCAATTCGCGAAAGCGACGCAGCGGCATGCCAGGCGGCGGCCGGAATCCCATGAGCGCCGCATGCTCCACCGGCCGGGTGGCGGTGACGGGATCGAGCCTGACGAGCTCATCGTCGACGAAGCCGGGGTGGCACATCACGAGATGGGCCGCCCCCGGCCTGATGAGGAAGCGCTTGAGATCCTCGC
>NZ_JBIWYK010000365.1:0-3339 GCF_044752385.1 Allobosea sp. CER48
CGGTTCCCGGCGTGTTAGGCACGTCCGAGAATACGTGGGCCGAATCCGGCCGGCGCAAAGGAGCGGAACGGGTATGCAGCGTCAGTCGTCTTTCAGCTACGAGGAGATCCTCGCTTGTGGTCGCGGGGAACTGTTCGGGCCGGGCAATGCGCAGCTGCCGCTGCCGCCCATGCTGATGTTCGACCGCATCACCGAGATTGCCGAAGAAGGCGGGGAACACGGCAAGGGGCTCGTGCGCGCCGAGTTCGACATCAAGCCGGACCTCTGGTTCTTCGATTGCCACTTCAAGGGCGATCCGGTGATGCCGGGCTGCCTTGGCCTGGACGCGCTCTGGCAGCTCACCGGCTTTTTCCTTGGCTGGCTCGGCCTGCCTGGCCGCGGCAGGGCGCTCGGCGTCGGCGAGGTCAAGTTCGCGGACCAGGTGCTGCCGACGGTCAAGAAGGTCGTCTACGGCGTCGATTTCAAGCGCGTCTTCAAGTCCAAGCTCGTGCTGGGCATCGCTGATGGCTGGCTCGAAGCCGACGGTAAGCGTATCTATACGGTCAGCGACATGCGCGTCGGCTTGTTCAAGCCGGAAGCTGCCTGAGGAAAAGCGCGCCACGACCTTGCACGCTGCGGCTGCTCGGTCCATTTGCGCGCGATAGGAATCCGCAAGCGGTGAGGCTCGCCCCGCCGCCGCTGATAGCTGGAGTGAACCGAGCATGAGACGCGTCGTCGTCACCGGGATGGGCATCGTCTCGTCCATCGGCAACAACACGCAGGAGGTCCTGGCCTCGCTGCATTCGGCGAAATCGGGCATTTCCCATGTCGCCGAATTCGCCGAGCACGGCTTCCGCAGCCAGGTCGCCGGCGTCCCGACGCTGGATCCCGCGAGCGTGCTCGACCGGCGCGCCATGCGCTTCCACGGCGGCGGCTCGGCCTGGAATCAGGTCGCCATGGAACAGGCGATCGTCGATGCGGGCCTGGAGCCGGCCGAGATCAGCAACGAGCGCACCGGCATCATCATGGGCTCCGGCGGTCCCTCGACCCGCGCCCTGATCGACGCCTATGACAAGGCCCGCGAGAGCGGCTCGTCCAAGAAGGTCGGTCCCTTCGCCGTGCCCAAGGGCATGTCCTCGACGGCTTCGGCCACGCTCGCGACCTGGTTCAAGATCAAGGGCGTCAATTATTCGATCTCCTCGGCCTGCGCGACGTCGAACCATTGCATCGGCAACGCCTATGAGCTGATCCAGTGGGGCAAGCAGGACGTCATCTTCGCCGGCGGTTGCGAGGAGCTGGACTGGACCCTGTCTGTGCTGTTCGACGCAATGGGCGCCATGTCCTCGGACTTCAACGACCGCCCGGCGGTGGCCTCGCGCGCCTATGACGTCGCGCGCGACGGCTTCGTCATCGCCGGCGGCGCCGGTGTCCTCGTGCTGGAGGAACTCGAGCACGCCAAGGCGCGCGGCGCCAGGATCTATGGCGAGATCGTCGGCTACGGCGCGACCTCGGACGGCTACGACATGGTTGCTCCGTCGGGCGAGGGCGCGGTGCGCTGCATGCGCATGGCGCTGCAGGGCGTGAACGCGAAGGTCGACTACATCAACCCGCACGGCACCTCGACCCCGGTCGGCGACGGCAAGGAGATCGAGGCGATCCGCGAGGTCTTCGGTGCCGGCGACAAGGCGCCGCCGATCTCCGCGACCAAGTCCCTGACCGGTCATTCGCTCGGCGCCACCGGCGTGCAGGAGGCGATCTATTCGCTGCTCATGCTCAACAACGACTTCATCTGCGAGAGCGCCCATATCGAGGAGCTGGATCCGGCCTTCGCCGACATGCCGATCGTGCGCAAGCGCATCGACAATGCCGGCCTCGGCTGCGTGCTTTCGAATTCGTTCGGCTTCGGCGGCACCAACGCCACCATCGTGATGAAGCGCCTGGAGGCCTGAGGCCGCCATGCTCTTCATGGTGATCGAGCATTTCGATCAGGCCCGCGTGAAGGATGTCTACGCTCGCTTCCAGGAACGCGGGCGCATGGCTCCAGAGGGGCTGCGCTATGTCGAGAGCTGGGTCGCGGCCGATCTCGGTCGCTGTTTCCAGATCATGGAATGCGATGATATCGCCCTCCTGCAGGAATGGGTCCTGCAGTGGAGCGACCTCGCCCGTTTCGAGATCGTGCCGGTCGCGACGTCGAAGGCCGCGGCTGCCGCAGTGTTGAAATCCTAGCGCGGCCGGGGCGCGGCGACCCGCCGTGCAACGAGCGCGCAATGCTAAGGTGCCGTTCAGGCTCGGCGAGCCAGAGTTGCCGGGCGTTCTCATCTCTTCCCGCCTCTAGACCAGTTCCTGAACCTTTCTTTCAGAGTGTGCCATGCTCCCGCTGATGCATAACAAGCGCGGCCTCATCATGGGTGTCGCCAACCAGAATTCGATCGCCTGGGGCATCGCCCGCACGCTGCACGCCCATGGTGCCGAGGTCGCTTTCACCTATCAGGGCGATGCGCTCGGCAAGCGCGTTCGGCCGCTGGCGGAGAGCCTCGGCTCGAACCTGGTCATCCCCTGCGATGTCGAGGACATCGCCTCGGTCGATGCGGCTTTCGCGGCGCTCGACGAGGCCTGGGGCGGGGATCCCGAGCGCAATACGCTCGATTTCGTCGTGCATGCGATCGGGTTTTCGGACAAGAACGAGCTCAAGGGCCTTTATGCCGACACGTCCCGCGAGAATTTCTCGCGGACGATGGTGATTTCCTGCTTCTCCTTCACGGAAATCGCCAGGCGGGCGGCTGATCGCATGCCCAGGGGCGGCAGCATGATCACGCTGACCTATGGCGGCTCCACACGGATCATGCCGAACTACAACGTCATGGGCGTGGCGAAGGCGGCGCTCGAGGCGAGCGTGCGCTATCTCGCGGGGGATTACGGCCCGCGCGGCATCCGCGTGAACGCGCTTTCTCCGGGGCCGGTCCGGACTCTCGCGGGGGCCGGCATCTCCGACGCGCGCGCCATGCTGTCCTGGCAACGGGCCAACTCGCCGCTACGCAAATCGGTCTCGCTCGACGAGATCGGCGGCTCGGCTTTGTACTATCTTTCGGACCTCTCCGGCGGTGTCACGGGTGATGTCCATCACATCGATGCCGGCTATCACATCACCTCGATGCCGGCGCTCGACAGCCTGCGCGCCGCCGACAGCGGTAACGGGGAGTAGACGGAACTCCCGGGCGGGCTCATCGTTCTCCCTCGATCGGAAGGAGGACAAGCGATGACCTTGGTCAGGTACGAGATCGTCGAGCACGACGGTGGCTGGGCCTACAAGGTCGGTGATGCGCTGTCGGAGACCTTCCGCTCGCATGAGGCGGCGCTGAA
>NZ_JBIWYK010000366.1:0-3336 GCF_044752385.1 Allobosea sp. CER48
GGAGGCCTAGCGCCCTTCAGAAACCGTTGCCGCCGGGGACGGCCGGCTCGGCATGGCTGACGAGGCGGCAGACCTGCGGGCGCGCGATCCGCACGGCCCGCTCGATGGCGTCGACGGCGTCATGCACGGCGGCGACGTTGAGCGCCGGGTCGACGCGGCAGTGATAGTTGACCACAAGCCCCTTGGCGGTCTGGCGCACGCGCACGCTGTGGATGTCGTGGATCGGCCCGGCGAGTCTCGCAGCTTCGCCGGCGAGCGCCTTGCCGATGTCCTCGACGGTTTCCCAGGCTGCGTTGTGCCCGTGCGGCTGGCCGGTTTCCATCGGTTCGATATGGGTCTCGACCTCGGTCTCGCCGCCGAATTCCGCCCGGATCGCGTTCTCGAGCCGGGTGGCGATCTCATGCGCCTCGCCGAGCGGCAGGGTGGCGTCGACCTCCATATCAAGACTGACGGAGAGCTTCTCGCCGATACTGTGGACGGTGACGTGGTGCACCGGGATCTTCAGCTTGAGAGCGATCAGCAGCACGCGCTCCAGCGCCGTCTCGTCGTCGACCTGGACCGGGTCTGCCGTGATCGTGATTTCGGAATCCGGCTCGCTCGTCCGCAGGGCCTCGCCGAGCTCGGCCTTGATCGCGGTTACGCGCTCGAGCGGCAGCGTGCGCGAGACGCTGATGCCGATCTCGCCGTGGACACGCCCGCCGGCGGGGCGGATCCTGAGCCAGTTGATGCCGACGACGCCGGGCACCCGCCGCGCGACCTCGCGCAGCTTCTCGCCGACGCCTTCGGGCGCCGTATCCATCAACGTATTCAGAACGCGCCGGGCGAGGCGGAAGGCCGAGAAGGCGGTGTAGGCCGCAATGGCGAAGGCCGCGGCCGTGTCGGCGCGCTCGAAGCCGTACCAGACGCCGATGAGCCCGGCGAGCACCAGCGCCGAGCCGATGAAGTCGGCCGAGAAATGCGTGGCTTCCCCGGCCAGGGCCTCGCTCCCGGTTTCCTGGGCGACCTTGGTCAGAGAGCGCCAGCGAATGGCGTCGACGATCATCGACAGCACGAGCACGCCGATGACGAGCGGCGTGACCTGGACATGCTCGATCAGGTTGGTCCAGAGCCGGTTGCCGGCCTCCCACAGGATGGCGCCAGCCAGCGTGAACAGGATCGCGGTCTCGACCAGCGCGGCAAGCGCCTCGACCTTGCCATGGCCGTAATGATGCTCCTCGTCGGCCGGCTTGTCCGACGCGCGCACCGCAAACCAGGTGAAAAGCGTCGAGCCGACATCCACCAGCCCCTGCAGCGCGTCGGTGAGGAGGGCGAGCGAGCCGGAGATGATCGCGCCGAGCATCTTCGCTGCGGTGAGCAGGATCGTCGCCATCACCGAGAGGATGGCCGCACGCTGCTTGATCTGCGCGATCTGGGCGGGCGTGGCGCGCTGAGGCGGTGCCGTCACCGGCCCGTCTTGCGTTGTCGTCATGGCTCGTCCTGCTTGCCGTCTCTTGGAACGCCGATGCTCTTGCCTGATTTAGGAAACGGATCAACCCTGCCGTCCCTCAACGAGGAAACACGATGCGTTATCTCCACACCATGGTGCGCGTGACCGATCTGGATCAGGCGCTGGATTTCTACGTCAACAAGTTCGGCATGGTCGAAACCCGCCGGATCGAGAACGAGAAGGGCCGCTTCACGCTGGTCTTCCTCGCGGCGAGCGACGATCTCGACGCGGCGCGCGCCGGCGCCTCGCGCGGCCGGCCGACGCTGGAGCTCACCTATAACTGGGACCCGGAAACCTATACCGGCGGGCGCAATTTCGGCCATCTCGCCTATGAGGTCGACGACATCTACGCGACCTGCGAGAAGCTGATGAAGGCCGGCATCACCATCAATCGCCCGCCGCGCGACGGCAACATGGCCTTCATCCGCTCGCCCGACAACATCTCGATCGAGCTGCTCCAGAAGGGCGATCCGAAGCCGCCGGCCGAGCCGTGGGCGAGCATGCAGAACACCGGCGTCTGGTGAGGGATCGGGGTCGCCTTGGTTCATGAACCCGCGCACGCCGGCGTCTTCTGCCTCGGCATCGCCACGCTCGACTATGTCTACAGCGTCGAGACCATGCCGACGCGCGGCGAGAAATATCGCTCGCGCGGTCTCGCCGTGGTCGGCGGCGGCTGCGCCGGCAATGCCTCCGTGGCGATCGCGCGCCTCGGCGGCCGCTGCTGGCTGGCGACGCGCCTCGCCGACGACCTGACCGGCGACCAGATCGTCGCCGACCTCAGGGCGGAGGGCGTCGACACCGCTTTCGCCCGGCGCGTCGCAGGCCTGACCTCGCCGGTCTCGGCCATCCTCGTCGATGCCGAAGGCGAGCGCATGGTGATCTCCCATTCCGACCCGAACATGCCCGAGGACGTCGGCTGGCTTCCCGGCGACCTGCCGGAAGGGGCCGGTGCCGTCCTGGCAGACACGCGCTGGGGAGAGGGCGCGCTGGCTGCATTGAAGCTCGCCCGCGCTGCCGGCGTTCCCGGCGTGCTCGATGGTGATCGCAAGCCGCCGCATCCGGATCTCGTGGGGACCGCGAGCCACGTCGCTTTCAGCCAGCAGGCCCTGCGAGAGGTTTCTGGAGAGGACGATCCGCGTGTCGGGTTGCCAAAGGTGGCTGCGGGCGTGCCGACCTGGCTGGCGGTGACGCTCGGCAAGGAGGGCGTGCTCTTCGTCGACCGGGGCGAGGTTCGTCACAGCCCGGCCTTCGATGTCGAGACCGTTGATACGCTCGGCGCCGGCGATGTCTGGCACGGCGCGTTCGCCCTGGCTCTCGCAGAGGGGCAGGGCGAGGAGGATGCGATCCGCTTCGCCTCGGCGGCGGCCGCGATCAAATGCACGCGGTTCGGCGGTCGCAGCGGTGCGCCGGGACGCGACGATGTCGAACGCTTCCTGGCTCAGGCGCGATAGCCTGACGAGGGGCCTTGGATGTCGGCTACCGGGGCCCCCCGTCTCTCCTGCGGACCCGTGGCCTGCGTCGCGTGCCCGTCACGCAGCTCGGGCATCTGGTCGATCGCGCGTTGCCGCGCGGAACCTCAGGAGAGAGCACAATGCTGGCGATCCAGGGCCTGAAATGCATCTACGACACCACCGGCCGGGGCTGGTCGATCGAGCTCGTCATCAAGGCCGAGGGCGAGGAGGCTCTGCGCCGCTTCGATGTCGATGGCCCGGATGAGGCCGAAATGCTGATCCAGGCGTTCGAGGATTCCTCCGTCAGCGCCTTCGACCCTGAAACCGGCGAGATCGTCTTCGGTTACGAGTACCTGGACCTCGATGCCGAAGATGAGGACGAGGATGATGACGCGGACG
>NZ_JBIWYK010000367.1:0-3335 GCF_044752385.1 Allobosea sp. CER48
CGCCGACTTCGCGGTTTCGATGGGCTGAGCGGGAGCCTCCTCCTCGCAGAGCGACAGCTCGACCGGGCAGCCCTCGATGCCGAAGCATTCCGGCAGGAGCTGCTTCAGCCGCTCGCGCAGCGCGTCGAGCGTTTCGGCCTCGGTCACGATGCCGAGCTCGCCCGTATCCATGGCGTACCAGAGGCCCGCCGCCTCGTCGCGGCGGACCTCGAAATGGATGGGCTCCGCCGCCCCGGCAGGCGCGGCGACGAGAGCCTTCAGCGGGTTGAGCACGATCAGAACCGCAGGCGCCGGGCGCGCTTGACCATCGGGATCTCGTGGATCTTGTCGAGCAGCGCGTCCGAGATCGGCTCGTCGATCGAGACGTAGCAGATCGCGTCGCCGCCCGGCTTGTCGCGGCCGAGCGCGAAGGTCGCGACATTGACGCCGGCGGCGCCGAGCAGCGAGCCGAACTGGCCGATGAAGCCCGGCTTGTCGGCGTTGCGGACATAGAGCATGTGCGGCGCGAACTCGGCGTCGACGGCGATGTCGCGGATCTCGACGATGCGTGGCTTGCCGTCCTGGAACACCGTGCCGGAGGCGTGGCGCGGCATGTCCTCGGCCTCGACGACGATGCGGATGACGCTTTCGAGATTGCCGGCGACCTCGCGGGTCAGCTCCTCGACGACGATGCCCTTCTCCTTCGCGATCATGGCCGCGTTGACCATGTTGATCTCGGGGAGGAAGGGCCGCAGCACGCCGGTGATCGCGGCGGCCGAGATCGCCTTGAGGTTGAGGCTCGCGACCGCGCCCTCATACTCGATGCGGATGCCCTTGACCGCGGCCTCGGTGAGCTGGCCGAGGAAGGAGCCAAGCTTCTCGGCGAGATCGACGAAGGGCTTGATGCGCGGGGCTTCCTCGGCCGAGATCGACGGGAAGTTGACCGCGTTGGTGATCGCGCCCTTCAGCAGGTAGTCGCTCATCTGCTCGGCGACCTGCAGGGCGACATTCTCCTGCGCCTCGTTGGTCGAGGCGCCGAGATGCGGCGTGCAGACCACGTTGTCCAATCCGAACAGGGGGTTGGATTCCGCCGGCTCCTGCGAGAACACGTCGAAGGCCGCGCCGGCGACATGGCCGGACTTGATCAGGTCGGCCAGCGCCTGCTCGTCGACGAGGCCGCCGCGGGCGCAGTTGATGATGCGCACGCCCTTCTTCGTCTTCGCCAGCGCCTCGGCCGAGAGGATGTTCTTCGTCTTCTCGGTCATCGGCACGTGCAACGTGATGAAGTCGGCGCGCTTCAGGAGCTCGTCGAGCTCGACCTTCTCGACGCCCAGCGCCACCGCACGTTCCGGCGAGAGATAGGGGTCATAGGCGATGACGCGCATCTTCAGGCCGATGGCGCGCTCGGCGACGATCGAGCCGATATTGCCGGCGCCGATCAGGCCCAGCGTCTTGGCGGTGATCTCGACGCCCATGAAGCGGTTCTTCTCCCACTTCCCGGCCTGGGTGGAGAGGTCCGCCGAGGGGATCTGGCGGGCGAGCGCGAACATCATGGCGATGGCGTGCTCGGCGGTGGTGATCGAGTTGCCGAACGGCGTGTTCATCACGATCACGCCGCGCGCGGTGGCGGCGGGGATCTCGACATTGTCGACGCCGATGCCCGCGCGGCCGATGACCTTCAGGTTCTTGGCCTGCTCCAGCAGCTTGGCGGTCGCCTTGGTGGCGGAGCGGATGGCGAGGCCGTCATACGCGCCGATGATCGCGGCGAGCTTGTCCTTGTCCTTGCCGAGGTTCGGATCGAAGGTCACGTCGATGCCGCGATCCTTGAAGATCTGCACGGCGGCGGGGGAGAGGGCGTCGGAAATCAGGACTTTCGGTGCGGGCATGGGAGGCTCCGGCTGGCGCCGCGCTGCACGGGGAGCGGTCTGGCGCGTGAATGGGGAGAGAGCGTCATGGCCGGGCTTGACCCGGCCATCTCGGGACGCGGAGGCGCAGGGTGGCGCCTCATCTTGAAAGTGATGGTCGGGTCAAGCCCGACCCTGACGGCTTGATCAGGCCGCCTTCTTGCCGAGCCCGGCCTTGGCCTCGGCGAAGGCGTAGGTGATCCAGGGCAGCAGCGCCTTCACGTCGCGCGACTGGACGGTGGCGCCGCACCAGATGCGCAGGCCGGGAGGGGCGTCGCGGTAATGGCCGAGATCGTAGCCGGCGCCGGCCTTCTCGATGATCGAGACGACCTGCTTGGCGAAGGCCGCCTGCGCGTCCGCCGGCAGGGCCGTCACGGCCGGGTCGGTGAACTTCAGGCACACGCTCGTGTTGGAGCGCGTCTTCGGCTTCACGGCCAGGAAGTCGATCCAGTCGTTCTCGCGCACGAACTTGGCGAGGACGCGGGCATTGCCGTCGGCGCGCTTCACCAGGCCGTCGAGCCCGCCGACCTTCTGCGCCCATTCCAGCGCGTCGATATAGTCCTCGACCGCGAGCATGGAGGGGGTGTTGATGGTCTCGCCGGTGAAGATGCCCTCGATCAGCTTGCCGCCCGAGGTCATGCGGAAGATCTTCGGCAGCGGCCAGGCCGGCTTGTAGCTTTCGAGCCGGGCGACGGCGCGCGGCGAGAGCACGATCATGCCATGCGCGGCCTCGCCGCCGAGCACCTTCTGCCAGGAGAAGGTCACGACATCGAGCTTCGGCCAGTCGAGGCGCTGGGCGAAGGCGGCGGAGGTGGCGTCGCAGATGGTCAGCCCCTCGCGGTCATCCGCGATCCAGCTGGCGTCGACGACGCGCACGCCCGAGGTGGTGCCGTTCCAGGTGAAGACGACGTCCCGGTTCTTCGTGTCGACCTTCTTGAGGTTCGGCAATTCGCCATAGGGGGCGTCGAAGGTGCGGACGTCGGGGAGCTTGAGCTGCTTGACGACATCGGTGACCCAGCCGGCGCCGAAGCTCTCCCAGCTGACCATGTCGACGCCGCGGACGCCGAGCAGGGACCAGAGCGCCATCTCGACGGCGCCGGTATCGGAGGCCGGCACGATGCCGATGCGGTAATCGGCGGGGACCTGCAGCACCTCGCGCGTCAGGTCGATCGCGCGCTTGAGCTTGTCCTTGCCGATCTTGGCGCGATGCGAGCGGCCGAGCGGGGCGTCGGAGAGGTTCTTGAGGGCCCAGCCGGGGCGCTTGGCGCAGGGGCCGGACGAGAAATTAGGCACGCGCGGACGCACGGCCGGAGCAGTATTCGCCATCGATGTCTCCATCCTTACAGATGGGCGCGCCCCGTTGGGGGGGCGTGTCCCGTCGATGGGGGTAGAGCCGCTGGGGGTATGGAGTCAACCTCGATCGCGCTTCTTGAGTGGTAGATTGCAAAGGGC
>NZ_JBIWYK010000368.1:0-3282 GCF_044752385.1 Allobosea sp. CER48
CTCGTGACCGGTGGTGCCGGCTTCATCGGCTCCGCGGTGGTCCGCAAGCTCGTCGCCGAGACCCGGCACGAGGTCTGCGTCGTCGATAAGCTGACCTATGCGGGCAATCTGGCTTCTCTGGCGCCGGTTGCCGGGAGCGACCGCTACCGCTTCGAGCAGGCGGATATCTGCGACAGCGAGCGGATGAAGGCGATCTTCTCCGATTTCTCGCCGGATATCGTCATGCATCTGGCTGCGGAGAGCCATGTCGACCGCTCGATCGACGGCCCTGCCGCTTTCATCGAGACGAATGTCGTCGGAACCTTCGCGCTGCTGCAGCAGGCGTTGCGCCATTATCGCGAACTGCCGGCCGAACGCCGCGAAGGCTTCCGCTTCCACCACATCTCGACCGACGAGGTCTTTGGCTCGCTGGGCGCGGACGGGTTTTTCCGGGAGGATACGGCCTACCAGCCGAACTCGCCCTACTCGGCCTCAAAGGCGGCTTCGGATCATCTCGTGCGGGCCTGGCACCATACCTACGGTCTGCCGGTGGTAATGACCAATTGCTCGAACAATTACGGCCCCTATCACTTCCCGGAGAAGCTGATCCCGCTGATGATCATCAATGCGCTCGAAGGCAAGCCGCTGCCGGTCTATGGCAACGGCCTCAACGTGCGCGACTGGCTTTATGTCGACGATCATGCCGATGCGCTGCTCACGGTTGCGACGGACGGCAAGCTGGGCGAGAGCTACAATATCGGCGGCCATAACGAGAAGGCCAATATCGAAGTGGTCAGGACGCTCTGCGCCATTCTCGACGAGCTTAGGCCGGACCCCGCCGGGCCGCGCGAGCGCCTGATCACCTATGTGACCGACCGGCCGGGCCACGATGCGCGCTATGCGATCGATGCCGGCAAGATCGGCCGCGAGCTCGGCTGGATGCCCAAGGAAACGTTCGAGACCGGCCTGCGTCGCACCGTCGAGTGGTATCTCGCCAATCCGAAATGGTGGGGTGACATCCGTTCGGGTGTCTATCGTGGCGAACGCCTGGGCGCAGCCTGAGCAGAGGGGATCAGCGATGCTCAGCGTCGAGGAAGCGGCAATTCCGGCCGTCAAGGTGATCACGCCGAAGAAAATCGGCGATCAGCGCGGCTTCTTCTCCGAGATCTGGAGCCGCGAGGCTTTTGCAGAGGCGGGAATCGCCGTCGATTTCGTCCAGGACAACCACTCCCTTTCCAGGCCTGTCGGTACGTTGCGCGGGCTGCATTTCCAGTCGCCGCCCTTCACGCAGGCCAAGCTGGTGCGGGTGACGCGCGGGCGCATCCTCGACGTAGCGGTCGACATCCGGGCCCTGTCGCCGACATTCGGCAAGCATGTCGCGGTCGAGTTGTCAGCCGAGAACTGGAAGCAGCTGTTCGTGCCGGCGGGTTTTGCCCACGGCTTCGTTACGCTCGAGCCAGATACCGAGGTTCTCTACAAGGTCTCCGCGCCTTATGCGCCTCAGAACGATCACGGGCTTGCGTTCGACGATCCGGCCCTCGGGATCGACTGGGGCTTGCCGCTCTCCGAGTTGACGCTTTCCGAGAGGGATCGCAAGCATCCGCGGCTCGCCGAGATGCTGCGGTTTTTCGAGTGATGGGTCTGCGCATCGCCGTCACCGGCTGGACCGGCCAGGTCGTCCGCGCCATGCTGGAGCGCGTCCCGGCGGGCGTCGAGGTCATCGCGCTCCGCCGCCCGGAGCTCGATCTCGCCGATCACCGGACGATCGCGCCGGCGCTGCGTTCGGCGAGGCCGGACGTGATCGTGAATGCGGCTGCCTACACGGCGGTGGATCAGGCCGATAGCGAACCCGCTCTCGCCATGCGCATCAACGGAAGCGCGGCCGGCGAGGCGGCGCGCGCGGCCACCATTCTCGGCATCCCGGTCATCCAGCTCTCGACGGATTATGTCTTCGACGGGAATCTCGACCGGCCCTATCGGGAAGAGGATGCGACCGGGCCGATCTCGGCCTATGGCGCGAGCAAGCTCGCGGGAGAGCAGGCAGTCGCTGCCGCCACGGCGAACTATGCCGTCCTGCGCACGGCCTGGATCTACAGCCCCTTCGGCAAGAATTTCGTCAAGACCATGTTGCGCCTTGCCGAAACCCATGACGAAGTCGCGGTCGTTGCCGATCAGCATGGCTGTCCTACGAGCGCGCTCGACATCGCCGATGCGGTTTTCGCCGTCGCGCGCAACCTCGTCGCACGGGCCGATGACGCGACGCTGCGGGGCGTCTTCCATATGAGCGCCACGGGAGAGGCCGCGTGGGCCGATGTGGCAGAGGCGATTTTCGCCGAGCGCGAGCGCCATGGCGGCAAGCCGGTCGCGGTGAAGCGCATTGCCAGCTCGGACTATCCGACGCCGGCGCGGAGACCGGCCAATTCGCGGCTCGACTGCAGTAAGCTCGCCGCGCGCCACGGCGTGGCGCTGCCCGCCTGGCGTTCTTCGCTCGCGGTTTGCGTCGGGCGGCTTCTCAAGGATCAGGAGTAGACGATGAAGGGCATCATCCTCGCCGGCGGCTCCGGCACGCGGCTGCATCCGATGACGCTGGCGATGTCGAAGCAGCTTCTGCCCGTCTACGACAAGCCGATGATCTATTACCCGCTGTCGACCCTGATGCTTGCGGGCATCCGTGACGTGCTGATCATTTCGACCCCGCACGACCTGCCGCATTTCAAGCGGCTGCTCGGCGACGGTTCCGCCTGGGGCATCAGCCTCAGCTATGCCGAGCAGCCGCATCCCGGCGGGCTGGCGCAGGCCTATCTGATCGGGGAGGATTTCGTCGCGGGGCAGCCGTCGGTGCTGATTCTCGGCGACAACCTGTTCTACGGGAACTCTCTGCCCGAAGTCATGGCGCGTGCCAGGAGGCGGTCGAAGGGTGCGACCGTCTTCGCCTACCATGTGCGCGATCCCGAACGCTACGGGGTCGTCGCCTTCGAAAAGTCCGGCAAGGCGATCTCGATCGAGGAGAAACCGGAGAAGCCGAAGTCGAGTTGGGCGGTGACGGGGCTGTATTTCTATGACGCTCAGGTCGTGGAGATCGCGAAGAGCCTCAAGCCGTCGCCCCGTGGCGAGCTGGAGATCACCGACATCAACCGCATCTATCTCGAGCGGGGAGAGCTTTCGGTGGAGCTCATGGGGCGGGGCTTTGCCTGGCTCGATACGGGGACGCCTGAGAGCCTGCTCGAAGCCGGGCAGTTCGTCCGCACCCTCGAAAATCGCCAGGCGCTGCGGATAGCCTGCCCTGAGGAAATTGCGGCAAGG
>NZ_JBIWYK010000369.1:0-3247 GCF_044752385.1 Allobosea sp. CER48
GCCGGACAAGGTCGAGCGGCCTTTCGAGATCATCGATCCGCTCAATCCGCCGATCGCGCAGGAACCGGAGGCGACCGAGATCGACGGCACGCCCCGTCCCGTCATGGCCTGACCAAAAAGAAGAACCGCCGCCCGTCGCCGGGCAGCGGTCCGATGTCGCGATGGCAGGGGTGCGGCCAGATCAGGCCATGTACTGCCCGCCATTGGCCGAGAGGGTGGAGCCGGTGATGAAGCCGGCATCCTCGCTGGCGAGGAACACCACGGCCCGCGCGATCTCCTCGGGCTCGCCGAGGCGGCCGACCGGGATATGCGGCAGGATCGACTTCTCGACCACGGCCGGGTCGATCGCCTTGACCATCTCGGTCGCGATGTAACCGGGGCAGATCGCGTTCACGGTGATGCCGGCCCGCGCGCCCTCCTGCGCCAGCGCCTTGACGAAGCCGATGTCGCCGGCCTTGGCGGCGGAATAGTTGACCTGCCCCATCTGGCCCTTCTGGCCGTTGATCGACGAGATGCAGATGACGCGGCCGAACTTGCGCTCGCGCATGCCCTCCCAGACCGGGCGGGTCATGTTGAAGAGCGAGTTCAGGTTGGTGTTGATGACGGCGTCCCACTGCTCCTTGCTCATCTTGTGGAACATGCCGTCGCGCGTGATGCCGGCATTGTTGACGAGCACGTCGACCGGGCCGATCTCGGCGACGACCCTGGCGATGCCGGCGACGCAGGAATCATAGTCCGAGACGTCCCACTTGTAGGTCTTGATGCCGGTCTCGGCGGTGAACTTGGCAGCAGCCTCGTCATTGCCGGCATAGCTGGCGGCCACGTTGTAGCCGGCCGCCTTCAGGCCCTTCGAGATCGCAGCGCCGATGCCGCGCGAACCCCCTGTAACCAGCGCCACCTTCGTCATAGCCATTCTCCCTCTTGGTGAAGTCCCATGCGGCTTGCCGCCGTCATTGTTCGGATAGGTTCAGGGTGGGCGAGTAGGGCTCGTCCACGTCCTTGATGATGGCCTGGCCGCAGATGACGCGGCCTTGCTTTGGGTCAAAGGTGAGTGTCGGCTGGCCGTAGAGCGACCAGCCGCGGCTCAGCATCTCGCTGACCCGATGACAGAACGAGGCATCATCGGGCCCGGTCAGATAGCGATAGAGCGTGGTGCGCTTCGCCATCGGCAGACGCTTCTCAGCGCTCCACCGCCATGGCGACGCCCATGCCGCCGCCGATGCACAGCGTGGCGAGGCCCTTCTTGGCGTCACGCTTGGCCATCTCGTGCAGCAGCGTCACCAGCACGCGGGCGCCGGAAGCGCCGATCGGGTGGCCGATCGCGATCGCGCCGCCATTGACGTTGACGATGTCCGGGTTCCAGCCGAGGTCCTTGTTGACCGCCAGGGCCTGCGCGGCGAAGGCCTCGTTGGCCTCGACGAGATCGAGGTCTCCGACCTTCCAGCCGGCCTTCTCCAGCGCCTTGCGGGTCGAGGGGATCGGGCCGGTGCCCATGATCGCCGGGTCGACGCCGGCCGTCGCCCAGGAGGCGATGCGGGCGAGCGGGGTCAAGCCGCGGCGGGCGGCCTCCTTGGCGGTCATGATGACGAGCGCGGCGGCGCCGTCATTGATGCCAGACGCGTTGCCGGCGGTCACCGTGCCGTCCTTCGAGAAGGCGGGCTTGAGCTTGGCCATGGCCTCGAGCGTGGCGCCATGGCGCGGATACTCGTCGGCATCGACGACGATGTCGCCCTTGCGGGTCGAGATGGTGAAGGGGACGATCTCGTCCTTGAACCTGCCGGCCTTCTGCGCCGCCTCGGCCTTGTTCTGCGAGCCGACGGCGAAGCGGTCCTGCTCCTCGCGGCTGATCTGGTACTTGGTGGCGACGTTCTCGGCGGTCGTGCCCATGTGGTAGCCGTGGAATGCGTCCCACAGGCCGTCCTTGATCATGGTGTCGACGAACTTGACGTCGCCCATCTTGGTTCCGGCGCGCATATAGGCGGCGTGCGGGGCGAGCGACATCGATTCCATGCCGCCGGCGACGATCACGTCGGCGTCGCCATTGGCGATCTGCTGCAGGCCGATGGCGACGGTGCGCAGGCCCGAGCCGCAGAGCTGGTTGAGGCCCCAGGCCGTCTTCTCCTGCGGGATGCCGGCGGCCATGGCGGCCTGGCGGGCCGGGTTCTGGCCCTGGCCGGCGGCGAGCACCTGGCCCATCACGAGCTCGTCGACCTCCGCGGCCTCGACCTTGGCGCGCCGCAGCGCTTCCTTGATCGCGACGGCGCCGAGCTCATGGGCGGGAGTGTTGGCGAAAGCGCCGTTGAAGGCGCCGACCGCCGTGCGCGCGGCGCCGACGATCACGATATCCGAATCTGCCATGAGAGAGGTCCTCGCTTGTTGTTGCTGCTGCACCGCTCCCGCCGGTGCAGCATTCCCCGCCACCTTCGAAGCCTGTTGCGACGCCGTCAAGACGGCACGGCGGCGAATTAGGAGCCCGGGATTAAGGCGAAGGGCTGTGGGCAGGCGACGAAAGTCGAAGCCGACGCCTCACTTCCGTCGGATTTTTGCAGCGCGCGCTCAAATCGCTTGCGGTGCAGCACCGACAGGCTATCGTCGTGGCCGGGAGACCGCTCCGCCGAGCACGCCGGAACCACCAGTGGCCGCGGATCAACGTCAAGTAGGACCGATGGCCAGCGACAAAGAACCGACCGTCATCAAGAAATACGCCAACCGGCGCCTCTACCACACGGGTACCAGCTCCTACGTCACCTTGGAGGACCTTGCAGGCCTGGTGCGAGCAGGCGAGGATTTCGCCGTCTACGACGCCAAGTCCGGGGAGGACATCACGCGGTCGGTGCTGGCGCAGATCATCTTCGACGAGGAAGCCAAGGACGGGCAGAATCTGCTGCCGATCACCTTCCTGCGCCAGCTGATCCGCTTCTACGGGGACAGCATGCAGGCGCTGGTGCCGCGCTATCTCGAGTTCTCGATGGAGAACTTTACCCAGGAGCAGAACAAGTTCCGCGAGCAGATGGCGAAGGCCTTCGGCGGCGGGGCGTTCGGCGGGAACGCGCTCGACGCCATCCAGGCGCAGACGCGGGCGAACATGCAAATGTTCACCGAGGCGTTCCGTCTGTTCAATCCCTTCACCGCCGCGGCCCAGGCCCGGCAGCAGGCCGAGGCCGGCGCCAAGCCGGCGGCGCAGCCGGCCGGCACCGAGATCACCGACCTCAAGCGCGAACTCAACGAAATGCGCGAGCGTCTCGAC
>NZ_JBIWYK010000370.1:0-3243 GCF_044752385.1 Allobosea sp. CER48
CCGTCTGCAGGAAGGCATCGAGCCGTGGCAGATGCGCGGCGCGATCGGGCGCATGTGGCTGCAGTGCGAGCGCGCGCAGCCGGTCCAGCGCAACCCGCGGCTCCGCGAGCGCGACAGCGGCCGGCGCCTCGGCAAGCCCGACGATGGCGACGGGCCGGCCTTCCCGCGTCGCGGCGGCGATCCGCGATTCGGCGACGGTGACGCGGTCGGCCCAGTCGGAAGCCGCGCCGAAGCCATTGTCGACGAGAAGAAGGACGGGGCCGCGCAACGGCGTGCCTTCGCGGGGCGGATTCCAGATCGGGCCGGCGACGGCGAGGATGACGAGCGCGGCAACGGCCATCCGCAGGGCGAGCAGCCACCAGGGTGTGTGAGCCGGCAATTCCCGCTTGGCGACGAGGTCCGCCATGATCTTGAGCGGCGGGAAGTCGATGCGGCGCGGCCGCGGCGGCGTCACGCGCAGGATCAGCCAGAGCGCCGGCAGCAGCGCGAGCGCCGCCAGGGCGAGTGGGGCGGTGAAGCTGAGGGGGAGGGCGCTGAACATGGCGGCTCTCCCTCAGAAACCGGACGCGCCGCGCGAGGCGGCGACGAGGCTGGCGATGCGGAGCACGGCTTCGCTGGCCGGGCGGTCGGTGCGGTGCAGCGTCAGGGTCCAGCCGGCCTTGCGGCAGGCTTCCGTGATGGCGTCGCGATGGGCTGCGAGGCGCTGCCGGTATTCGTCTCCCCAGGCGCCGGCGTCGCCGACTCGCAGGCTCAGCCCGTCCTCGAGATCGAAGAGCTCGGCCTGGCCGGTGAAGGGAAAGGTCTCCTCGATCGGGTCGGCGATCAGGAGAAGATGCCCGCGCGCGCCGGACGACGCCATGGTGGCGATGCGCTGGGCCAGCGACGCCGAAGGCGAAAGCCCGTCGGTGATGATGATGGCATCCGCCAGCCGCGGCAGCGGCTGGCTCGGCGGCAGATCGGCCTCGCCCGTCCGGCGGTCGGCAAGGATCGCCTGCGCCAGCATCTCGATGATGCGGCGCGAGGCCAGGGCCCGCGTCAGGCCGAGATGGCCGACGCGCTCGCCACCTTCGACCATCGTTTCCGCCAGCGCGAAGCCGGCGACGAGTGCACGATCCACCTTTGAAGCCATGGCCAGCGAGGAGGCAAAGCCCATCGAGGGAGAGCGGTCGATCCAGAGCCAGATCGAATGGGAGGCTTCCCACTCGCGCTCTCGCACGAAGAGGTGGCCGTCTCGTGCAGAGCGGCGCCAGTCGATGCGCGAGGCGGATTCGCCCGCCACGAGCGGCCGGTACTGCCAGAAGGTCTCGCCGGGGCCGGAGCGCCGGCGGCCATGGATGCCGTGGATGCTGGCGGAAACGCGGCGGGCTTCGAGGATCAGGCGTGGCAGACGCGCGGCAAGGTCGAGCGATTCCGTCAGAATCGGCTTGGCGGGTTTCCGCTCGCTCGGGCCAAGGACACGCGTACGCAACATAGGCTTATCCCAACCGTTCCACGAGCCGGCCGATCACGCCCTCGACTGTCTCGCCATCGGCCCGGGCGGCGAAAGTCAGCGCGACGCGGTGCTTGAGGACGGGCAGAGCGAGCGCCGCGACATCGTCGACGGACGGTGCGAGCCGCCCCTCGACCAGCGCGCGAGCGCGCACGGCAAGGGTCAGCGACTGGCTGGCGCGCGGGCCGGGCCCCCAGGAGAGCTTGTCGGTGATGGACGGGTCGCCCTCGCCGGGCCGGGCCGAGCGGACGAGATCGAGGATCGCATCGACGACGGCCTCGCCGACAGGCAGGCGGCGCACCAGGCGCTGGACCGACATCAGCGTTTCGGCGGTCATCGCCTGGGATGGCTTGTATTCGGTCGCGCCGGTGGTCTCCAGCAGGATGCGCCGCTCGGCCTCTCGGTCGGGATAGCCGACGTCGATCTCGAGCAGGAAGCGGTCCAGCTGCGCCTCGGGCAGCGGATAGGTGCCTTCCTGCTCGATCGGGTTCTGCGTGGCGAGGACGTGGAAGGGGGCCGGCAGGTCGTAGCGTTCGCCGGCCACGGTGACGTGGTGCTCCTGCATCGCCTGCAGCAGTGCGGATTGGGTGCGGGGCGAGGCGCGGTTGATCTCGTCCGCCATCAGCAGCTGCGCGAAGACCGGGCCCTTGATGAAGCGGAAATGGCGCTTGCCGTCGGCGCTCTCGTCCAGAACCTCGGAGCCGAGGATGTCCGACGGCATCAGGTCGGGCGTGAACTGGACGCGGCGGGCCGCGAGGCCAAGCACGGTGCCCATGGCCTCGACCAGCTTGGTCTTGGCGAGGCCGGGAACGCCGACGAGCAGGCCATGGCCGCCAGCGAGCAGCGTGACGAGCGAGAGATCGACGACCTTCTGCTGGCCGAATATGACCTGGCCGATCTCCTTGCGCGCCGAGCCGATCGCGCCGAGCGCGGCCTCGGCCGCCTCGACGATCCCGCTGTCGAGATCGATGGGGGATGTGCTCTCGCTTGCGCGGGCTTGCGCCGCCATGTCGGTCTCCTTCACTGTCGCGGGCCGTTACCCCGCCATGCGAACCGTCGATCTGTTCGGCCGTTGAGTGTGGACGGGCCACTTCGACGGCTCAAGCGCCGAATGGGGCGGTACACATAAACTCGGCTTCACGATTATGTGGAGTTCAAGGCGGAAAGGCGATGCAATGACGATGCCGAAGACGGCGCAGTCCGGGTTCTGATGACTGGGGCAGGGAGCGCGATGGATCGGCTGATGGCCGCGCTTGGCAGCGGGGCGCAGCGCGGCATGCCGCCGGTCGAGCGCTGGAACCCGCCATTTTGCGGCGACCTCGATATGCGGATCGCGGCAGACGGGACCTGGTTCTACATGGGCACGCCGATAGGCAGGCCGCCGCTGGTGAAGCTGTTCTCCTCGGTTCTCAAGCGCGAGGGAGACGATTACTTTCTCGTGACCCCGGTCGAGAAGGTCGGGATCAAGGTGGAGGATGCGCCGTTCCAGGCGGTCGAGATGCAGCTCGACGGCGAGGGCGACGCGCGCAGCATCGCCTTCCGGACGCATGTCGATGACCTGTTCTGCGTGGGCGCGGAGCATGGCCTGCGTTTCGAGCGGGCTGCGAAGGACGGCCTGAAGCCTTATGTCCATGTCCGTCGCGGACTCTGGGCCCGCCTGACGCGTGCGTTGACCTATGATCTGCTCGCGCTGGGCGAGGTGAGGGAGGTCGAGGACGTGGCGATGTTCGGCGTCGCGGCGTCCGGGCAATTCT
>NZ_JBIWYK010000371.1:0-3242 GCF_044752385.1 Allobosea sp. CER48
GCCGTTCGCGTTGAGAACGAGCCCATCGCACTGGTTTCGGAGCCGCTCGATCACATGGGCGAGGATCGGTCGGCCGGAAAGCGAGGCCAGCGGCTTGTCCCCGCCACCCATGCGCCGGGCGAGGCCGCCTGCGAGGATCAGGCCGGGCGCGGTTTCCATCACGGTGCGGATCAGGCCGCGCGCCGGACCGCATCCGCGACCCAGCGCTCGACCGCCGCC
Organism: Allobosea sp. CER48; assembly: GCF_044752385.1. Taxonomy (NCBI): domain Bacteria; kingdom Pseudomonadati; phylum Pseudomonadota; class Alphaproteobacteria; order Hyphomicrobiales; family Alloboseaceae; genus Allobosea; species Allobosea sp. CER48. The sequence continues at coordinate 220 of NZ_JBIWYK010000371.1, forward strand.
GGCTCGGCCGCGAGCTCGAGCCAGTCCTCGCCGGCGAATTCGCGCCAGGCGGGCAGGAAATCCCGACGCACGGCAATCAGCACGGGCAGCCCCGCCATCACCGCATTCGCGATTTCCTGGCGCAGCCCTTCGCCGAGCATTTCCTGCTTGCCGAACTTGTTGACCATGACGAGATCCGCGCGCTCGGCCAACGCCCCATCGAACGCAGCCGCCGCGGCGGCGAGCCCGGCAGCGTCGAGATGGCAGCCCGCGGCACCCGCACCGAGATCCTGGCTGATCGGGAAGCGGTGCCCGCTGCCGAGATCCTCCAGCGACATCGCCATGCAGCGGTCGTCGCATTCCGCATCGTTATGCTGGATCACGCCGCCCAGGCGCAGGCCGCGATGCCGCAGATGCGCCGCCACCCCCTGCATGAAGGTGTCGATCGGGAAACCGCTCGCATAGGGAATGGCAGCCAGCTTGGTCATACCGGATTCCTCTCACGAACCGCGACATGGCGCCAGACCGGGCGGTGCCGAGGGCTCCGCCTTCCACGTGAGATGCCGGCGCAGTGTTGCGCCGCACCTACAGTCGCGCGAGGCTGCGCTCGCTAGGGTGGCATCGGTTCGCTTCGGGCAACTGGGCGGGCCGTCGCCTGTCACGCAGCGGGAACGCATGATCCGCCACAACGCCCAAGCCCCGCTCGATCCGGCCACCGATGCCGCGCTGCTGCTGCGGCGCATCGGCTTCGGCACCCTCGCGCTCGTCCTACCGCTGGCCGCCCTGGTCTCGCGCCGCGCCGCCGTCGTGCTCGTGCCGATCGGCATCGCGCTGCTGATCATCGCCACGCTGATCGAGGAGCCCGGCAAATTCGTCGGCGCGCTCAGGGAAGCCGCGCTCAGCCGGCCCGGCCTGATCCTGCTCGGCCTCGTCGCCTGGGCCTTTCTCTCGCTGGTCTGGAGCCCTTTTCCGGCTGCCGCCGTCGAGAAGGCCGGTAACCTGCTGCTGGCGGTGGTCCTCGGCTTTGCCGGGCTTTCGGCCCTCCCCGAGCGGATGCGCTCGTCGAACCTGAACCTCTCGCCGCTCGGCACCGGCACCGCCGGCATCTTCGCGCTGGGGCTGATCATCATCGCGGCGCTGCGCCATGCCGAGACGCCTCCCGGCGCCGTCGAACGCGGCGTCTCGATCATCCTGATCACGGCCTGGCCTGCCCTCGCCTGGCTGCTTTCGCGCGAGAGGGGCATGAGCGCGCTCGGCCTCGCGCTCGTCGTGGCGCTGCTCGCGCTGACCCGCTTCGACGAAGGTGAAACCGTCGCGATGTTCTTCGGCGTCGTCGCCTTCGGCGCCGTGACCGCCAGCCGCGAGCGCGCCGCACAGGTGATCGCCACGATCATCGCCGGCATGATGCTGTTCGCTCCCATCCTGCCCTTCCTGCTCGCTCCGCTGGTTTCGATCCTGCCGGACAGCGCCGACGATTTCGCGCAGATGCTGTCGATCTGGGCCGATGTGATCCGGCAATCGCCGGTCGAGCTCGTCACCGGGCACGGGCTCGATACGGTGGTCCGCGACCAGATCAGGGGCGCGCTTCCGCAGCCGGCCCCGGCCACGCTGCTGTTCGAGACCTGGTATGAGCTCGGCCTTGTCGGCGCAGCCGCCGCTGCCGCCTGCCTTTATTTCGCGATCCGCGCCGCGGGCCGCATGCCGGGCGCGCTCGCGGCCGGCGGCGTCGCCGCCTTCACCACCGCCTTCGCGCTCGCCGTCTTCGGCTTCGCGCCGTTGCTGCCCTGGTGGCTGATGACATTGACTGCCGTCGTGCTGCTCTTCGGCGCGATCGTCCGCGGCCAGTACCGCACCGACCGGCCCGCCGTGCCGCTGCCGGTGCGCGCACCCGGCCGGGCGCGGCCGAAGGCGGGCGAGCCTCCCGCAACCTGACGCTCCGTCCGCCCTGGCATGAGGAAACGCGACGCCGGCGCGTTTCCCCTGCTTGACGGCCTTGTGCGGGACGCGCTCTCGTGCGGCGAGACCAGCCGCAACGCCGGGACAGGACCAAAGAGCCCATGCCGTTCGACGTCACCCTTGCCGACATCCAGGCCGCAGCCGGGCGCATCGCCGGCAAGATCCGCCGCACGCCGACCTATCATAGCGCCGGGCTTTCCGCCCGGCTCGGCGTGGAGACCTGGGTGAAGGTCGAGAGCCTGCAGCTCGGCGGATCGTTCAAGGTCCGTGGCTGCTACAACAAGCTGATGGGCCTGAGCCAGGCCGAGCTGCGACGGGGAGTCGTCACGGTCTCGGGCGGCAACCATGCCATCGCGGTGTCGCTCGTGGCCCGCTCGATGGGGGCCCGCGCCCTCGTCCTGATGCCCAAGGCGACACCCGCGCTCAACATTCAGCTGGCGCGGCAGGCGGGTGGCGAAGTCGAGCTCTGCGAGGATTCGATCGCGGCCTTCGCCAAGGTCGAGGACTACACCCGGCAGGGCATGGTCCATGTCCATTCCTATGACGATCCGGCGATCATCGCCGGCCATGGCACGCTCGGCCTCGAACTCGCGGCCGATGCCGGTGGGCGGCTCGACCATGTCTTCGTCTCGATCGGCGGCGGCGGCTTCGCCGCCGGCGTCGGCGCGGCACTGAAGGGGCTCGACCCTGCGGTGCGCCTGCACGGCGTCGAGACCGAGGGCGCGACGACGATGACCCAGGCGCTCGCCGCCGGCGAGCCGGCCGCGATCCGCCCGACGTCGATCGCGCGTACACTGGGCGCTCCCTTTGCGACGGAACGCACGATCGCGGCAGCACGGCAGTTCCTGGAGGAGATCGTGCTCGTGCCGGATGCCGATGCCGTGCGCGAACTCATCTGGGTGCTCCAGAACGGACGCGTGCTGCTGGAGCCGGCCGCATCCTGCGTCGTCGCCGCGGCGTTGGCGCGCAAGGACAGCTTCCGCCCCGACGAGCGCATCTGCCTCGTGCTCTGCGGCTCGAACGTGGCCCTGGAAGATATCGACCGCTGGCGCACGGAGTTTGCGGTCTAGCGGCGGGAGCGCCGCGGC
>NZ_JBIWYK010000372.1:0-3215 GCF_044752385.1 Allobosea sp. CER48
ATCTCGTCCAGTCGAACTACGATCTGGAAGCGACGACCGTGCCGCTGTCGATGGGCCTGCTCTACGCGCCGATGGTGCTGGCCGGCATCGTGACGACGCTGCAGGGCCTCACCGAACTCGTCGCAAATCTGCGGAACTGGCGGACCTCGCCCTATGAGCCGGTTGCGGCCACGCTGCAGGAGCCGGCGGAATGAGCGCGCTGATCTTCAAGATCTCGGCCGTCTGGCTGCTGTCCATCCTGGCCGGTTTCCCGCTCTTCGCCTCGATGGGGCTCGCGGCCTTCGCCTTCGTGCTGATCGGCGATCTCTCGGCCTCGATCGTGCCGCAGAAGATGGCGCAGGCGATGAACTCCTTCCCGATCGTCGCGGCGCCGCTCTTCATCCTGATGGGCAACATCCTGGCGGCGGCGCGCATCACCGACCGCATCGTCGACTTCGCGACGTCCGTGATCGGCTGGCTGCGCGGCGGCTACGCCCATGCCTCGATCCTGACCAGCATGATCTTCGCCGGCATGGCCGGCTCGGCGGTGGCGGATGCGGCCGGCTCCGGCGCGATCGAGATCCGCGCGATGCGCAAGGCGGGCTACCGGCCCGAGACGGCGGCGGCGATCACCGCGGCGGCGGCGACGATCGGGCCGATCATCCCGCCCTCGCTGCCGATGGTGATCTACGGCGTGACGGCGGATGTCTCGATCGGGCGGCTCTTCATCGGCGGCGTCATTCCCGGCGTCCTCATGGGGCTGTCGCTGATGGTGATGGTCGCGATGATCGCGCAGCGGCAGGGCTTCCGGAAAGAGAAGTTCAAGGGCTTCCGCGAGATCGGCCGGACCTTCTTCAACGGCTTCTTCGCGCTGATGACGCCGCCGCTGATCCTGGGCGGCATGTTCTCGGGCGTCTTCACGCCGACGGAGGCGGCGGCCGTCGCATGCCTCTATGCGCTCTTCCTCGGCTTCTTCGTCTACCGCACGCTGGAGGTGAAGCAGCTCTGGCCGATCCTGATCGACACGGTCGAGACCATGGGGCTGGTCGCCGTGCTGGTGATGGCCGCCGGCGCGCTCGGCTGGTGCATGTCGATCTCGCGCGTGCCGCAGACGCTGACGCCGATGATCGTCGAGACGATCCAGCACCCGCTGCTGTTCCTGCTCGTCTGCAACCTGATCCTGCTCGTCGTCGGCTGCTTCATGGAGGCGCTGGCGGCGCTGCTGATCCTGATCCCGATCCTGGTGCCGGCCGCGCACAGCTTCGGCATCGACCCCGTGCAGTTCGGCATCATCATGATCCTCAACCTGATCCTGGGTACGATCCACCCGCCGATCGGCGTCGTGCTCTTCGTGGTGACGCGCATCGCCAACGTCTCCTTCGAGACGATGTCGAAGGCGATCCTGCCCTGGCTCGTGCCGCTGCTGGTGGTGCTGGCCGCGATCACGCTCTGGCCGCCCCTGACGACCTGGCTGCCGAACCACGTCATGGGGCCGTGAGGAGCCAGGAGCGGGCTTGCTGGCAGCTTGTGTCAGCAATGGTCGCCTGCCGGGTTCGCCAGCGGGCGCCGATCGCCTAGACTGGCGGGGATGCGCGAGATCGGCGGCCTGCTGCGGCAATTCCTCCATCTGTGGCGCTTCGGCTGGCCGATGCTGCTGTGCATCGCCGCCGGCGGGGCGCTCGTCAACGATCTGCTGCTGCCGCTGGCGGTGAGGGCGGGCTTCGCCAACGCGCTCGCCGGGTTCGTCGTGCTGTCCTTCATCGTGCTCGCGAAGCTCGTCGCCGTGGTGCTGATGTTTCTTGCGCTCCGGCCGGCCATGCCCGTGGTCACCGCGCTGTTTCCGGCGCAGGCCCGGGCCGGCCCGGCGGGCGACGCGCCTCGGGAGCAGGGCTGGCTCGCCGTGGTCGCAATCGCGATCATTCCATTCTTCGCCTATTACGCCGCCTGGGGTTTCCTCGGCGATACGGTGCGGGACTATTCCCTGCTGGCGCTGCAGATGGCGGAGCTCGGCCAGCGCGTCGCCGTGCTCGACGTGCCGACGACGCTCTGGCTCTTCGGGGCGGTGGCGCTCGCCTTCGGGGTGCGGCGGCTGGCGAAGCTGATGCAGACGCGCAGTTCGCGGCCGGCCTGGCAGTTCGTCATCGTGCTCTGCGACGCCAACTGGGTCTTCATCGGCCTTTACGTGATCGCGGGCTGGAAGGACGCCGCCTGGGCCTGGATCGGCGCCGGCGGGCCCTTGCCTTATCTGATCTGGCTCCGCGACCTCGCCTTCGGCCTCGTCGGCAAGGCGCAGGCGGCAGCGTTCACGGCCGTGGACCTCGCGCCACCCTCGCTGGAGAGCAGCCTGAAGGGGCTGTTCCTCTATGCGCTGCTGCCGCTGGTCTGGCTGCTGATGGCGGCGGTGATCTACGGCTTCGACATGAAGGAAGCGGGGCCGCTGACGAGCCATCGGCGCACGGCCGCGGCGCTTTCGCGCTATGGCCGCCTGCCGAAATTCCTGCGCGAGTTCATCGACCATTTCATCGCTGGCTATCGCTCGCGCTATCTGCCGGTGGTGAACAGCGTCCGCCTCGCCTTCGGGGCAGGGCTGCCCGTGCTGCTCGGGCTCGTCGTGCTCTGGCGCGCGATCGGCTGGGCAGCGGCCTGGGGCTGGATCGGCCTCGCGCAGCTCATCGGCCCGCAGGAACTGCCGGCCTGGCAGGCGATGGCCAGCGTCATCGCCTTCTTCCTGGGGGGGCCAAGCGATATCCGCGGCGGCATCCTGGTCGATGCCCTGCGCATCTGCCTGGTCGCCGCCGTGATCGAGCAGGCCGCGGAGAAGCGGGCAGAGGCGCTCAACGCTCCCGCCGGAAGCGAAGATAATGCGGCCGCGAGCCCGGCAGGCTCACGGTGACGTCGGCCGTCTGGAAGGCCGATGCCGGCAGGATGAAACTCTCGGTGATCGCCACGGTGCTGCCGGCCGCCGGCTTGCCGAGGACGGCCGGGCCGCAGCTCTTGCCCTCATCCCTGTCGCGGCGGATCACGCGGCCGGCCTCGCTCGGCGGCAGGAAGCTCGGCTGCCAGCGCCGGCCGTCGGGCCCGGTCAGGGCGATGCGGCAGGGCGGCGTGGCGACCGCTTCCGCATCCAGGACCTTGGCTTCCATCCGCAGCAGCGCGACGGCGGAGCCGTCCGGCCGATCGACGATGCGCTGCAGGCTGACGATGCGCCACTCGGCACCGGCCAGAACGGCCGGCCG
>NZ_JBIWYK010000373.1:0-3212 GCF_044752385.1 Allobosea sp. CER48
CCCCTGCAGGCCGAGCGCCCGGTGATCGCGGGAGCCTTCGGCGGCGAGACCTTGGTCGAGGTGATCGCGCGCCTGAACAAGGCGGCGGCAAGCGGGAGCGCCTTCGCAGGCAAGCTGCTGCAGACGATCGCCACCAAGTCGCCGACCAGCGTCGCGATCGCTTTCGAGCAGATGCGCCGGGGCGCCGGGCTCGATTTCGCCGAGGCGATGCGGACCGAATACCGCATCGTCTCGCGTATCGCGCGCGGACACGACTTCTACGAGGGTGTGCGCGCCGTCGTGATCGACAAGGATCAGGCGCCGCGCTGGCTGCCGGCAACGCTCGAAGCGGTCAGGCAGGCGGACATCGACGCCTATTTCGCGTCGCTCGGCGCTGACGAACTCGAGCTGGAGGACTGAGCTTGGGCCTAGGCGGCGACGGCGAGGCCCTGCGCGGGACTGCGGCAAGCGAGGATGGCGGCAAGAAGGAGGGGCGCTGGCGGCGCCTGCTCGTCTGGTTCCTGCGCCTGCTCTCGGCCTTCTGGCTGGCCAAGGGGCTGACCGCCTGGGCGGTGATCTTCGGCCTTCCGGGCAATCCGCAGCCGCCTTTCGAGAATCGCCTGCTCAGCTTCCAGGCCATCATCGTCTATTTCGCGGTGATCGACCTCGTAGCGGCGGTCGGGCTCTGGCTGACCTCGACCTGGGGCGGCGTGCTCTGGCTTCTGGCGGCGATCAGCCAGCTGCTGCTGAGCTTCTTCTTCCCGCGCTTCGTGCCGATGACGGCCTGGCTCATCGGGATCTACATCGCGCTGATGGCCATCTACTTCCTCGCGACCTGGGCCGCCGAGAACGACGCGGACTAAGGCCGCGCTCATCGGTCGCTGCACCCGGTCCGCGCGAGCCTGAGAGACGGCGGACGGTCCATCGATTGCGCCGAGTCATGGTAAGAATCGCTTTAGCTTAAGCGTTTCTGGCTTCACTTACGATTCACCGAAAGAGGTAAATCCCTGATTCATCCTGATATTTAAACTCGTTTTCATCCGCCGGGGCTTATGGTCATTTTCAGAAGCGGACCGGGAGAAAAATCTCGGCCGACATACAACAGGCGGGATATACAATGAAATCGAGCGTCAAGACTTTGGATGTTTCCAAGAATAACGAGTCCGAACTCAGCGTCAGGCCTCTTTATCTTGAGTCTCTCACGCTGGTGGAGCGGCTGCATCGTCGCCTTCTCGATGTCATCAAGGATGAGTTCGAGCGCCGCGGTCGTGACGACGTCAACAGCGTGCAGGCGCTGCTGCTCTACAACATCGGCGATGCCGAGCTCTCGGCGAGCGAGCTGCGAACCCGCGGCTACTATCTCGGCTCGAACGTCTCGTACAACGTCAAGAAGCTGGTCGAGCTGGGCTATCTCCATCATGCCCGCTCGCGCATCGACCGCCGGTCGGTGCGGATCAGCCTGACCGAGAAGGGAACCGAAGTGCACGATATCGTGAAGGGCATCTACGACAAGCATGTCCGCACGGTCGAGCAGATCGGTGGCATTGCCGCCGACGACTTCGAGCGGATGAACAACGCCCTCCTGCGCCTGGAGCGCTTCTGGACCGACCAGATCCGCTACAAGCTCTGATAAGGACTGCCTTTTCGGCGGTTTCTGATTTCTGCCTGCCTGCGGCGTGGCCGGGAAGAACCTCCCGCCGCGCCGTCGCCATGCCAGGACGGGCATCGTGACTGTGGTTTTGTTGCCATGCATGCGGCAAAACCGAGCCATGCCCTAAATTCGCCTCTGTCATCACGCCTCGTTAACCGTGCTAGGACACCGTCGTCGGCCGAGAGGTCTTTGCGGCAGTCCCCGTGAGCGTCGCCATCTCGGCGACGTTTTTGTGCGGCCTGCCTGCATACGTGTAGTCTTGAAGAGGGAAGAGATGTCGGATTTGAGCCTGACCCGCCGCGAAACGGTGCTGGCCCTCCTGTCGGGTGCCGCCACGGCCGCCGCTGCTCCGGCGCTCGCCCAGCAAGCTGAATGGCGCCAGAGCTATGATGCTGGTCCGCGCAACGCTGTAATTCGTTCCTCGACGCCGATGCTCTCGCCGGAATCGCTGCAGGCGACCGAGCAGGCGATCGCGACCTATCGCGATCTCGCTGCACGGGGCGGCTGGGCGCCCGTCCAGCTTCCTGACCGCATGGGCGTGGGTGCGAAGGGGCCAGGCGTGGTCGCGCTGCGCCAGCGCCTGATCATCACCGGCGATCTCGACGCTGCCGCGGGCGACAGCCCGGTCTATGACTCCTATGTCGAGTCGGGGGTGCGCCGCTTCCAGTCGCGCGTCGGTCTTTCGACCACGGGAACGATCAACCGCGCGACGGTCGTCGCGCTCAACGTGCCGATCGACCGCCGCATCCGCCAGCTCGAGACCAATGTCGTGCGCCTGCGCAGCTGGTCCGGCAATCTCGGCGGCCGCTACGTCGTCGCCAATATTCCCGCCGCGATGGTCGAGACGGTCGAGAACGGGCATGTCGCGACCCGCCACGCCGCCGGCGTCGGCAAGATCGATCGCCAGTCGCCGCTGCTGCAGACCCGCATTCCCGAAGTCAATTTCAACCCGACCTGGACGGTTCCCGCCTCGATCATCCGCAAGGACCTGATCCCGAAGATGCGCAAGGAGCCGAACTACCTCACCGAGAACAAGATCCGCATCATTTCGCCGAGTGGCGCGGAGATCTCGCCGGCCAGCGTGAACTGGAATTCGGACGAGGCGACGCGCTATACATTCCGGCAGGATCCGGGCGGCGAGTTCAACTCCCTCGGCTTCGTGCGCATCAACATTCCGAGCCCCCACGGCGTCTATATGCACGACACGCCGTCAAAGGGCATCTTCGGCGACGACTACCGCTTCGTATCGTCGGGCTGCATGCGCGTGCAGAACGTGCGCGACTATATCGCCTGGCTCCTGAAGAACACCCCCGGCTGGGATCGCGCCAAGATCGACGAGGTCATCCAGTCCGGCCAGCGCGTCAATGCCCGGATCTCCGATCCGGTGGCCTGCTACTGGGTTTATGTCACCGCCTGGGCGACCGCGGATGGCGGGGTGCAGTTCCGTGACGACATCTACAACAAGGATGGCCTGGGCCCCGCGCCGGTGGCGGCGTTGCAGGGCGATCAGGATATCTGAGATACGGTGCTTGCACCGGATCGTTGAAACACCCGCCTGGCGACAGGCGGGTTTTTCATTGGC
>NZ_JBIWYK010000374.1:0-3206 GCF_044752385.1 Allobosea sp. CER48
GCCAGGCGCGATCGACCGAGGCATGGACGGTCGGGACAAGCCCGACCATCCCGCGCATCACGCATGCCGCCGGCTCACGCCCAGGCGCGCTGCTTCAGCTTGTCCTCGAAAGCCTCGATCTTGGAGGCCTTCTCCATGGTCAGGCCGATATCGTCGAGGCCGCTGAGCAGGCAGTGCTTGCGGAACGGGTCGATCTCGAAGCTGATCTCGCCGCCATCCGGGCCCTTGATCGTCTGCTTCTCCAAGTCGATCGTCAGCGTCGCGTTGGAGCCGCGCTCGGCGTCGTCGAACAGCATCTCGAGCTGTTCGGGCGTCACCTTGATCGGCAGGATGCCGTTCTTGAAGCAGTTGTTGTAGAAGATGTCGGCGAAGCTCGTGGAGATCACGCAGCGGATTCCGAAGTCGAGCAGCGCCCAGGGGGCGTGCTCGCGCGACGAACCGCAGCCGAAATTGTCGCCGGCCACCAGAATCTCGGCTTTCCGGTAAGCCGGCTGGTTCAGCACGAAATCCGGGTTCTCCGAGCCATCCTCCTTGTAGCGCATCTCCGAGAACAGCGCGGTGCCGAGGCCCGTGCGCTTGATCGTCTTCAGATACTGCTTGGGGATGATCATGTCGGTGTCGACATTGACCACCTTCATCGGGGCGGGCGTCGAGGTCAGCGTGGTGAAGGGCTGCATGGTCGTTGTCCTTGCGATGGGCCGGCTCAGCCGGCCGCCTGTTCGATGGCTTCCATGTCCTCGTCGGAGAAGCCGAAATGGTGGCCGATCTCATGGACCATGACGTGGGTGACGATGGCGCCGAGGCTCTCGTCATTCTCCGCCCAGTAGTCGAGGATCGGCCTGCGATAGAGGTGGATGGTGTTGGGCATCTGGCCGGTCTGCGGCGCGTAACCCTGCTGCGGCAGGCCGACGCCGCTGAAGAGGCCGAGCAGGTCGAAGGGGCTCTCCGCCTCCAGCTCCTTCAGCACGTCGTCCTCGGGGAACTCGGTGACGTTGAAGATGACGTCGGCGCAGAGCGCGCGGAACGCCTCCGGCAGGCGGTCGAAGGCAGCCTGCGCCAGCACTTCCAACGCCTCCTGGGATGGGGCCTTGGCGCCGTCCCAGTCGATGTCCGCGCTCTTGCTCACGACCGCATCCATGCCCATCACCACATCTTCAGCTGATGGCCGAGCCAGAAGGCGAGCACGATGACGCCGAGCAACGAGAGGGAGCGGCCGATGCGGCGGCCCCACAGCTCGATCCTGTCGCCCTCGGGCGCGTCGGCGCCCGAGAAGTGCTGCGCCGCCCGGTTCATCGACGAGCCGAGGACCGTCTCGCTGTCGCGCTTGACGCGCTCCAGCGCCGCCTTGGCCTCGGCTTCTCGCGCCGCCTCGCGGGGATCGTTCGTCATGATCGGCTCCCCGCGTTTGCCGCTCAGCCCAGCGTGCGGACGTCGACGAAGTGGCCGGTCAGCGCTGCCGCTGCCGCCATCGCCGGCGAAACGAGGTGGGTGCGGCCGCGATAGCCCTGGCGACCCTCGAAATTGCGGTTCGAGGTCGAGGCGGCGCGCTGGCCCGGCTTGAGCTGGTCGGGATTCATGCCGAGGCACATCGAGCAACCCGGCTCGCGCCATTCGAAGCCGGCCGCGAGGAAGATCTTGTCGAGGCCTTCCAGCTCCGCCTGCTGCTTCACCAGGCCGGAGCCGGGGACGATCATCGCGTAGTCGAGGCTGTCATGGATCTTCTTGCCCTCGACGATCTTGGCGACGGTGCGCAAATCCTCGATGCGGCCATTGGTGCAGGAGCCGATCCAGATGACGTCGAGCGGGATCTCGGTCATCTTGGTGCCGGCCGAGAGGCCCATATACTCCAGCGCGCGCTTCTTCGAGGCGCGCTTGACCTCGTCAGCGATCAGCTCCGGATCGGGCACCGCGCCGGTGACCGAGATCACGTCCTCGGGGCTCGTGCCCCAGGAGACGATCGGCGGCAGATTGGCTGCGTCGAGCCTCACGATGCGGTCGAAATGCGCGCCCTCGTCGGAACGCAGCGTCTCCCAGTAGCGGATGGCAGCGTCCCAGGCCTCGCCCTTCGGCGTCTTGGGGCGGCCCTGCAGATAATCGAAGGCCTTCTGGTCCGGCGCGACCATGCCGGCGCGGGCGCCGCCCTCGATCGACATGTTGCAGACCGTCATGCGGCCTTCCATCGTCAGCCCGCGGATGGCCTCACCGGCGTACTCGATCACCGAGCCGGTGCCGCCGGCCGTGCCGATCTCGCCGATGATGGCGAGCGTGATGTCCTTGGCGCCGACGCCGGGAGCAGGCGTGCCGTCCACCTGGACGAGCATGTTCCTCGCCTTCTTCTGGATCAGCGTCTGCGTGGCGAGGACGTGCTCGACCTCGGAGGTGCCGATGCCGTGCGCCAGCGCGCCGAAGGCGCCATGCGTCGAGGTGTGCGAGTCGCCGCAGACGATCGTCGTGCCGGGCAGGGTGAAGCCCTGCTCGGGGCCGACGATGTGGACGATGCCCTGGCGCTTGTCGAGCTCGTTGAAGTACTCGACGCCGAAGTCCCTGGCGTTCTTGGCGAGCGCCTCGACCTGGATGCGGCTTTCCTCTTCCTGGATGCCTTTGGAGCGGTCGGTCGTCTGGATGTTGTGGTCGACGACGGCGAGCGTCTTTTCCGGCGAGCGGACCTTGCGGCCGGTCATGCGCAGGCCCTCGAAGGCCTGCGGGCTGGTGACCTCATGGACGAGGTGGCGGTCGATATAGAGCAGGCAGGTGCCGTCGTCCTGCCGGTCGATGACGTGATCGTCGAAGATCTTGTCGTAGAGAGTGCGGGGGCCTGTTGACGCAGTCATGGCTTGGTCTCGGTCTTGGTAACTGTGATCCGGAAAATCGATGCAGCGCCGCGCCGGTCATTCCGTCGCGCACAAATCAGACGCCTGTCGCCGGCCGCGAAGCGGCCGGTCTCAGGCGCCGGTAAGGCCCGCAGCGATGGAGGCTGTGAAGCGGCCGAAGAAGCGCCACGGCAGGCGGGCATGGTCGTGCAGCGCGGCAAAGTCCTGCGTCGTCGGCAGGGGCGGCAGATGGCCCTCTCCCTGCACGGCGCTGAAGCGCTGCAAATGATGCTCACACGGCGACATGGCCACTATGTAGCAGTTCCAATGAAGGCGGACAATCGACGCCGCGCAGGAGCGTCATCGCCGTGACGCAGGGGTATGATCCGCCGTTGT
>NZ_JBIWYK010000375.1:0-3187 GCF_044752385.1 Allobosea sp. CER48
GCAAACAGATTCGTGACGATCATTCGGCCGGCTCCCTGGAGACGGTCGTTGCTCAACCGCTTGCTGACAGATCCCGACGGGGATGTCTGCGACAAGCGGTTTCAGCCGTCACCACAACAGGGAGACGAACCATGCATTTCAGCCAGGTTCTTCAAGCTCTCGGCCAGCTGGCTTCAGGCTTCGCGCCCGGCAGCCGCACGGTCCGCACCCTCGAGATCGATCTCGACGGAACGGATGGCCCCTCGCTCTTCGAACAGGCCGCCATCGGCAAGTGGAAGACAGAAGACGGATCGATCCTGATCGATCTGCGGCCCGACGGGCAGTTCCACAAGGCCAAGCCGGAGGCGGGCGCCCAGCACCGTGGCCGCTACGCGGTCGACCGCTCGAAGCTCTATTTCGAGGGCGAGTCCGGCTGGGTCGCGCTCGGCAAGCTCAAGCGCGGCACGCTCAGCATCGGCGAGAAGCGCTTCCGCAAGGCATGAGCAGCCGTCGCGAGAGCGCATGACGACTAGCGAAGGGCCGTACCTCCGGCGGGAGGCACGGCCCTTCGGCTTTCCATGGCAACCGCAGCCGGTCAGTAGCCGACGGTGAAGCGACGGCGGCTATGGGCCGGCTTTTGCAGCTCGTCGACGAGCGCAACCGCGTAGTCCTCGGCCGAGATTGTGCTGTTGCCCTTGTCGTCGGCCAGGAGCTGATCGGTGCCAAGACGAAACTTGCCGGTCCGTTCACCCGGCTGGATCAGCGCCGAAGGCGAGAGAAAGGTCCAGTCCAGCGCCTGCTCAGACTTGAGCAGATCGAGGAAGACTCCGCCCTTCCGGGCCTCGTCGAGATAGATCGCCGGGAATTCCGGGGTGTCGAAAAGCCTGACGCCCGGAGCGACTTCGAGGCTGCCGGCGCCGCCGACGACGAGATAGCGCTTGACGCCGGACTGCTTCACCGCCGCGAGCAGAATCTGCGGATCGCTGGCCGTGAAATGGACGGCGCTGATCGCGGCGTCATGTCCGGCGAGGAGCTCCGCCAGCCCGTCCTTGTCGAAGACGTCGCCCTTGGCGACGGTGACGCCCGGCAGCGTTGCCACCTTGTCCGGGTTGCGGACGATGGCCGTGACGCTAAGGCCGCGCGACGACAGCTCGGCCAGCAGACGCGAACCGATGAATCCGCTGGCGCCGATCAATGCGACTTTCATGACAATGGCTCCTTGATATGGTATCCACGAGATACCTGCACTCCATTGGAGCCTATCTGACCATGCCCCGCCGAGCCGTAAAGAAGGCACTTTGGCGCGACATGGTCACCTCCGGGAAACCGCCATGCTGAAACGCCCCGACCCATTCCAGGCGCTTTGCCCGACGCGCCGCGTTCTCGACCGTATCGGCGATACCTGGGCGGTGTTGATCCTGATCGCGCTCGACGATGGCACGCTGCGGTTCAACGAGCTCAAGCGGCGGATCGAGAACATCTCGCAGAAGATGCTGTCGCAGACCCTGAAGAGCCTCGAACGCGACGGGCTCATCAGGCGCGAGGTGTTCCCGACCGTGCCGGTCACGGTCGAGTATTCGCTGACCGGGCTCGGGCGGACGCTGTCCCAGACGGTGCACCAGCTCACGCTCTGGGCGGAATCCCATATCGAGGAGATCGAGGAAGCGCAGCTGCGCTATGACCGCGGTCTTCCGCCGGCGGCGGGCAAGCGGATCCCGCTGCCGCTCAACCTCCCATGAGCGGCTTGCCGGCCGAGAAGAAGCCGCGCGATAGATCGGGCGGCAAGGCGCCATCGAGCACGTCCTGCGCCTTGAAGGCGTCGGGCTTCAGTCCGTCGATGTCCTTCCATTCGACCGGCATCGCCAGAGTCGCGCCCGGGCGAGCGCGGGTCGAATAGGGCGCGATCGCCGTCGCGCCGCGGCCGTTGCGCAGATAATCGATGAAGATGCGGCCGCGCCGGGCCTTCTTCGACAGCGTCGCCGTATAGAGCCGGGGCTCGGCCTGCTCCATCGCCTTGGCGAAATCGCGGGCGAAAAGCCGCACGCGCTCCCAGTCCGCCTTCGGCTTCAACGGCAGCTCGACATGGAAGCCCTTGCCGCCGGAAACCTTCAGGAAGCTGTCGAAGCCGAGATCCTCGACATGTCGGCGGACGGTCAGCGCGGCCTCCCGCACCCGCTCGACCGGAACACCATCGTCGGGATCGAGATCGAAGATGATCTGATCCGGAGTCTCGACGGCCGCCATCGTCGCGCCCCAGACATGGATTTCGACAGTGCCGAGCTGGACGAGCGCGGCGAGCCCATCGAAATCCTCGATATAGATCAGCTCCTCGCCGTCGGAATCCTTCCGGCGCTTGACCGCCTCGTGCAGCCCCGGGCCGGCATGCTTCTGGAAGAACCGCGTGCCGTCGATGCCATTCGGCGCCCGTACGAGGCTCAACGGACGGCCCACGACGAAACGCTGCATCAGCGGCCAGACCCTGCCGTAATAGGCGAGCAGATCCTGCTTGGTGAAGCCGATATCCGGCCAGAGCGGCTTGTCGGGGCTCGACAACTTCACGGCGGTCTCCATCGGCGCCGCCTTTCTCGCGGGCCGCGAGGCCACCCTACCGCCCTTCGCCTTTTCGGGAACCGGTTTGGCCGGCTTCTCGGCGACGATCCCGCCGGCCGGCTTGTCTTCGCGCAGCCCGAGGAAGGATGCGTGGCGCAGCGTCCGGGACGCAGTCCAGGCGCGGAACTCGACTTCCGCAACCAGTTCGGGCTTCACCCAGACGATGCCGCGCTCGCGGCCGGCCTGCCCTTCGAAGGGCGAGCCTTCCGTCGCGAGCTTGTCGAGCTTCGCCTTGAGCGAGGCGGCGGATTTCGCGGTGAAGCCGGTGCCGACGCGCCCGGCGGGCTTCAGCTCGTCATCCTCGTAGTAGCCCGCCACGATCGAACCGAGCTTGCGCGGCGCGGCCTGGGAGGGAACGTAGCCCGCGATGACGAACTCCTGGCGCTGAGTGCACTTCGACTTGATCCAGTCGCGTCCGCGACCGCTGCGATAGGGCGCGTCGGCCCGTTTCGAGATCACCCCTTCCAGCCCCATCCGGCAGGCATGCGTCAGCATGGTCTGGCCAGCTTCGATGAAATGCTCGCTGTAGCGCAGCGGCCCATCCGCCGGACCGCCCTCCAGCAGGTGCTGAAGCCTTTCCTTGCGGGCGAGCAAGGGC
>NZ_JBIWYK010000376.1:0-3182 GCF_044752385.1 Allobosea sp. CER48
CTATCTCCTTATCGCCGGTCTGTTCGAAGTCGGCTGGGCTATTGGCCTGAAATACACCCAGGGCTTCACCAGGCTCGTGCCGACGCTGTTCACTGCCGTCAGCATGGTCGTCAGCCTGGGCCTGCTCGGCCTGGCACTGAAGTCCCTGCCGGTCGGCACGGCCTATGCGGTCTGGACCGGGATCGGTACGATCGGCACGGCGATCCTCGGCATCATCCTGCTCGGCGAGCCGGCGACCGTCCTGCGGCTCCTCTGCATCAGCCTGATCGTCGCCGGCATCGTCGGGCTCAAGCTGGTCTCGCCGTGAGGCGCCCCGCGTCTTCTCATGGAGAGAGACGGTTGGCCGGACAGATCGTTCAGGCCGGGTCGATCCGGCTCTAGCGACGCCAGGCTTCCGGCCAGTAGCCCCCGCGATCCAGCGCGACGATCAGGATGACGATCGCGAGCGTCACCACGATCGTCATCAGCTTCGCATTCCAGGGCACGCCGCGGCCGATCAACCAGATCAGGCTCAGGCCGATGATGAGGGGGACGACGATCTCCATGGCCGGATCGTAGCCCGCGCATTGGCCGTGCCGCAATCGCCCGCCGCGTCGTCGACGGACATCGATCGAGCCAAGCGCCCTATCTGGCGGGAAGCGCGAGAGGCGGTGAACCACGCCCGATCGGCAGCGCGCCTTCGATCAACGGCCGGAGCTTCCCAACCTCGACGGCAAGGAAATCGAGGAACAGCCGAACCCGCGGAGTATGGCGTAAATCCGGATGGGTCAGCAGCCACAGGTCGGCAGAGAGATCAGGATCCGGCGGTGCCAGCCGTGTCAACCCCGGGCGCGTGTCACCGATGAAGCAGGGCAGGAAGCCGATGCCGATACCGGCCTCGACGGCCTCCGCCAGCCCCAGCACGGTGTTGAGCTTGTAGACGACGCGTTCCGGCGCGACGTGGCGGGCGAGATAGCGAACGGCGCTCAGCATGGTGAACTGCTCGCCCAGCGAAATCCAGCTGCGGTCCCACAAGCTTTCCACGCTCGGCGGGTCGGCGGCGGGAAAGTCCTCCGCCCGCCCGTACAGGGCCCAGGCGATGCGGGCAGGTTTGCGTCCGATCAGCGTCTCCGGCGGATTGTCGGTGGCGCGGATGGCGACATCGGCGTCGCGCTTGGAGAGATTGGCCGCCTGATTGCCGATCAGCATGTCGAGGCGGATATCCGGACATTGCTTCAGGAACCGGGCGAAGAGCGGCGTCAGCAGGTCCACCAGCAGGGAATCGTTGGTGGCGACGCGCAGTTCCCCGGCAGGCTTGATCTCCTGGCCGGCGAGCCTGCGCGCAAAGGCGGTGATATCGTCGTCGACGCGAACGGCGAGCTGGGCCATCTCCTCGCCGGCCGGGGTCGCCACGTAGCCGCTGCGATGGCGTTCGAAGAGCCTGACGCCGAGCGCCTCCTCGATCTGGCCGAGGCGGCGGAATACGGTAGAGTGATTGACGCCGAGCGCAGTGGCGGCGGCCGGCAACGCTCGCTTCTCGGCGATAGCCTTGATCAGACGAAAATCATCCCAGGCCAAGGGTGTCGCGGCTTGATTCATCCGCGCACTCTTGGCCAAGGCCTGCCTCTCATCAAGTGTCGCCAGCTCAGGCAATAGCGGGCTTGGCCTGCCAGTCGCGATCACCGGACCTCAGGGCCAGCGCGCCGTCGCCGATCAGGGCATGGGCGAAGGCGGTTAGCGCCAGGAACGCGGGGTATTCCCAACCGCCGTTCGGGGCATTGAAGACCCAACCATTGCCGGCGTGCACCGAAAGGGCGCCGAGCAGGATCGGGATCAGCGCCAGCGAGACGTAGCGGCCGTAGAACCCAACCAGGATCGCGATGCCGCCGAAGAGCTCGGCCAGCATGATCGGCCATGCGAGGAAGCCGGGCAGGCCGACCTGGCCGAGAAATCCGGTGAAGCCCGCGGGAGTGAAGATCACGAGCTTGAGATAGGCGTGAGCAATGAACATCAGCCCAAGCGCGACGCGCAGGCCAAGAGCGCCATAGGGAGCAAGACGAGAGTCGATCATGGAAGTGCCTCCTGAAAACGGGACCGGTTGGTCTCGGCCAGGATTTTGGGTCGATCGTCACGCAAATCAAATTGTAGTTCGGTCGACGTGACATTGCATCAATGCAATATGATTGCTCTGGCGCTTTTCCGGTTCGGGGCCAAGCTATCGGCAACAGCGCTGCGCCCGCGGCGGACGGAGGACCCAAACCATGCAGATCAACGGACTTCACCACGTCACCGCCATCTCCGGCCCGGCCCGCCGCAACCTGGACTTCTACTCCCGCGTGCTTGGCCTGCGCCTGGTCAAGAAGACGGTGAACTTCGACGATCCCGGCACCTATCATCTCTATTTCGGCGATGCGGATGCCGCTCCGGGCTCGATCCTGACCTTTTTCCCGTGGGAGCATGCGGCGCCCGGGCGGCTTGGCGTCGGCGAAACCCAGGAAACGGTTCTTCGGGTTCCCGAAGGCTCGATCGGCTTCTGGACGCATCGTTTCATAGAGCTCGGCGTGCCGCATGAGGCTCCCGCCAAGCGTTTCGGCCAGAGCGTTCTGAGCTTCCGCGACCCGGACGGGATGAGACTGGCCCTCGTCGGCCTGCCCGGCGTCGAGAAGGAGCCGGCCTGGCCGGACGGCGGCATAACGACCGAGAACGCCATCCGAGGCTTCCACAGCGTCAGCCTGCTGCTGGCTGACGCAGCCCCGACCGGCGCGATCCTGAACGACGTCTTCGGCTTCACCGAGGCGGCCCGAGAAGGCTCGCTGATCCGCTACGAAGCGAAGGGCACCCCGATCGGCGGCGTGATCGACCTGCGCGTCGCCGGAGGTTTTCTGCCGGCTCGCCAGGGTGCGGGCTCGGTCCACCACATCGCCTTCCGCGCCACCGACGACGCGGCACAGGAGGCGATGGTGCGCCGCCTCGCCGAGAACCACGGCATCCGCACGACGGAGCAGCGCGACCGCAATTACTTCCGCTCCGTCTACTTCCGCGAGCCTGGCCATGTGCTGTTCGAGATCGCAACAGATGTCCCCGGCTTCGCGGTCGATGAGCCCGCAGCCGAGCTCGGCCGGACATTGAAGCTCCCGGCGGGGCTCGAAGCCCATCGGAAGCAGATCGAGGCGGCCCTCCCCGGGCTTGCGTGACCGCGCCCT
>NZ_JBIWYK010000377.1:0-3174 GCF_044752385.1 Allobosea sp. CER48
ATCTGAGCCATCTCTATCCCGGCATCGATTCGCCTGAGCTCAAGAGCGACCTCGAACGGGCGCAGCGCGAGGCGCTGGCCCTGGCCGGGCGCTATCGCGGCGAGCTCGCCGACATCGCCGGCCAGGCTGATGGCGGCGAGAAGCTTGCGGCGGCGGTGAAGACCTACGAGGCCTTGAGCGACCTGCTCGGGCGCATCGGCGCCTATGCCGGGCTGGTCTATTCCGGCGACACGACCGATCCGAAGCGCGCCAAGTTCTACGGCGACACGCAGGACCGGCTGAACGCCGCGATCACCGAGCTGCTTTTCTTCGAGCTGGAGCTCAATCGCATCGATCCGCAGGTGATGGCACGCGTCGCGGGCAAGCCTCCCCTGTTGCATTGGAAGCCCTGGCTCGACGATCTCGCCAAGGACAAGCCGCACCAGCTCGACGACCGGATCGAGGCGCTGTTCCACGAGAAGTCGATGACCGGCGCCGCGGCCTGGAACCGGCTCTTCGACGAGACGATCGCGTCGCTGCGCTTCGTGGTCGACGGTGAGGAGCTGACACTCGAACTCACGCTGAACAAGCTGCAGGACAGCGATGGCGAGATGCGCCGCAAGGCGGCCGAAGCCCTGAGCACGGTGTTCCGCAAGGAGCTGCGCACCTTCGCGCTGATCACCAACACGCTGGCCAAGGACAAGGAGATCTCCGACCGCTGGCGCAAGTTCGAGGATGTCGCCGATTCCCGCCATCTCGCCAATCGGGTCGAGCGCGAGGTCGTGGACGCTCTCGTTTCTGCCGTGCGCGAGGCCTATCCGCGCCTGTCGCATCGCTATTACCGCCTCAAGGCGAAGTGGTTCGGCCGGGAGGAGCTCGATTTCTGGGATCGCAATGCCCCGCTGCCGCAGGTCGAGCAGCGCACCATCCCGTGGGCGGAAGCCCGCGACACCGTCCTCTCCGCCTACGGCGCCTTTTCGCCTGAGATGGCCGATATCGCCCGGCGCTTCTTCGACGAGCACTGGATCGATGCGCCGGCCCGCCCTGGCAAGGCGCCGGGCGCCTTCGCGCACCCGACCGTGCCGTCGGCGCACCCTTATGTGCTGCTCAACTACCAGGGCAAGCCGCGCGACGTGATGACGCTCGCGCATGAGCTCGGCCATGGCGTCCATCAGGTTCTGGCGGCGCCGAACGGGGCGCTGATGGCGCCGACGCCGCTGACGCTGGCGGAGACGGCGAGCGTCTTCGGCGAGATGCTGACCTTCCGCCGGCTGCTCGACGCGACCACCAACGCCAAGCAGCGCAAGGCGATGCTGGCCGCCAAGGTCGAGGACATGATCAACACGGTCGTGCGCCAGATCGCCTTCTACACGTTCGAGCGAAAGGTGCATGAGGCGCGCCGCGAGGGCGAGCTGACGCCGGAGGTGCTGTGCGAGATCTGGATGAGCGTGCAGGCCGAGAGCCTCGGCCCGGCGATCCGGCTGACGGCGGGCTACGAGCCGTACTGGTGCTACATCCCGCACTTCATCCATTCGCCCTTCTACGTCTATGCCTACGCTTTCGGGGACTGCCTGGTGAATTCGCTCTACGGCGTCTATCAGAATGCCGCCGAGGGCTTCCAGGAGCGCTATTTCGCGCTGCTCTCCGCCGGCGGCAGCAAGCCCTATTCGGAGTTGCTCGCCCCCTTCGGGCTGGACGCGAAGGACCCGGGCTTCTGGCAGATCGGGCTCAGGATGATCGAGAGCATGATCATCGAGCTCGAAGGCATGGAGTGACGCCCCGGCTGTCGTGATGGCCGGGCCTGATCCGGCCATCATCGAAGGCCGCGCCCGCCGATGCCGGACTTCCCGGGCCGGCGCGTCGCCCGCCCGGGAGCGGCCGCCGTCCGCTAGAACTGGACCCTGAGGCCGACCATCGAGACGTTCGCGGTGTAGTCGTCACCCGGCTGCGTCGAGTTGAGGCGCTCATGGGTGAAGCTGGCGCGGACGGCGAAGGTGCGGGTCAGCCTGTACTCGATGCGCGCGCCGACATTCATCTGGTCCTCACGCAGGTTCTGGCCCTCGTAATCGGTCCGCGTGAAGCCGGTGAAGCCGGTGACCGTCAGGTTGCGACGCAGGGCGTGGGCGACCTCGAGCGTCACCCGGCGCACGGTGGTGCCGGAGGAGCCCGCGATGGTGGTGTCGCCGAGTTCGGCCGAGCCGCGCAGCGTCACGGTCGTCAGCGGCGTGGGTGTCCACAGGATCGCGGCGTCGCCGACGAACCCGCGCAGGTTCTTGAGGCGCGGATCCTCGTAGCTGCGGTTCTGGTAGCCGCCCGAGATCTCGCCGGTCAGCAGCCGGCTGATCTCGAAGGTCGAGCCGATGCGGCCGCTCACGCCGTCCGACGAGCGCATATAGCCGCTCGAATCGACCTTCTGGTCGAAGTCGCGCTGGTCGATGTCGGCCTGGATGAAGGGCCTGAAGCCGGGCGTGACCTCATAGGCGGCGCGCAGGCGCAGGCCGTACTGCGTCTGGTTGCGGTCCTGCTGCGAGAGGGTCGCGCCGTTGGAGAGCTGCGCGTTCTCGTAGTCGCTGCGATCGACCGAGCCGCGCAAGGTCAGCTGCAGGCGCTTGAAATCATGGCTGACGCCGGCCGAGCCGCCATATTGCCAGACCAGCGGCCGACCCTGGACGGCGGCGGACAGGTCCGGCGAACCGGGGCGCTGCGTATCCAGCCGCATGCGCGATTCGAGCAGGATGCGGGTGTCGCGCGTCGCGTCCAGGCGCAGGTCGATATTGCCTTCGCCGTCCGGCCGCGAAGCCTCGCTGTCCCTGAAGAACTGGGAATAGCCGCCGCGCAACCGGCCGCTGAGCTGATGTACGTTCCAGTCCGACTGGATGTCGAGATCGCCTTCGTAGCGGGCGAAGGGGGAGCCTTTCGCGCCCGTCGAACTGCGCTGCGGATTGGTGTCGTAGCCGATCGAGTTGGTGAAGCCCGGGCGAAGGGTCACGGAGCCGACGCGTATGCCCAGCGCGGCATAGGGGTCTTCCTCCGCCGCCGTGCGACGCCGGGGCGGAGGAGGAGGCGGAGCCGGGGGCGGCAGCGTCGCCACGGCGGGGGGCGGCTGGCGGAACTGGCGCTGGGTGACGCCACGCAGGCCGGGCGCCTGAATCGGCTGGCTCGCGCGGGAGGGCTGGCGCGTCGATACGGCGCTGC
>NZ_JBIWYK010000378.1:0-3170 GCF_044752385.1 Allobosea sp. CER48
AGCTCGACCTCTCCCAACATCCAAGCCGATGTTCCAAACGGCACGGGCAGGCGCTACCGTCATCCGGCATGCGCCCGCTCCTCCTGC
The DNA here is from genome assembly GCF_044752385.1 of Allobosea sp. CER48. Taxonomy (NCBI): domain Bacteria; kingdom Pseudomonadati; phylum Pseudomonadota; class Alphaproteobacteria; order Hyphomicrobiales; family Alloboseaceae; genus Allobosea; species Allobosea sp. CER48. Next base: position 88 of record NZ_JBIWYK010000378.1, read on the forward strand.
CGATTCTGGCCATTGTCCTGCTCGCCCTCGCGGGCTGCGGCGCCGATTTCGACAGCGAGCAGATAAGGCTCTGCCGTCTTGCGATTCCACCGCTCAACCCGCCGAATGCCCGCATCGAGATCGAGCGTACCGCCAAGGGGCCGGTGCCGCGTGCTCTGAGGCTGTTCTACCGCGTCCAGCTCGGTGACGACCTCTCGCGCCATCGCAGCATCGACTGTCTGTTCGCCGGGGAGGGCAGCGGACCTCGCCGCGGCGCGCTGATCGGCATCGCCTCCGACGGACGGCCGATGGCCGATGCCAGCTTCTATCTGTTGCGGCGCTTCTATCTCGAAGACCGCGCCGAGCCCCCGCCTGATCCCGCTGCGCCCACCGTGGACGAGCTGCCGTCGCTCCCGCGCGGACTCGCCTACGGGTTGCAGCAAGGCCTGAGCGCCCTGCCCTCGGCGGCGATCTACAGCCTGCTGGCGGCGGCCTACGCGCTCGTCTACGGGCTCACGGGGCGGATCATCCTGAGCTTCGGCGAGTTCGCGGCGCTGGGTGCCCTCGCCTCCGTGGTCGGCGTCGCGCTGCTGCTCTCGCTCGCGATCTCGACGCCGTTGTCCGGGCTCGCCGTGGCGTTCTCCGTCGCTATCCTCGTCTGTGCCCTGCACGGGTTCGCCATGGGGCGTTTCGTGCTGCGCCATCTCGAACGCTCAAGCGGCCAGCAGATGCTGATCGCCACGATCGGGCTCGCGATCGCGATGTCCGAATACCTCAGGCTGGTGCAAGGACCGGAGCTGCGCTGGCTGCCGCCCGTGTTCAACACGCCGATCCCGCTGGCCCATGCCGGAAGCTTCATCCTCACACTGAACCCGCTGGGACTGGGGCTTGCGATCATCGGGCTAGGCGCTGCGCTCGGCCTGGTAGCCCTGATCCGGCGCACGGCCTATGGCCGGGCCTGGCGTGCCGTTTCCGACGACGCACGCACCGCGGCGCTTTTCGGTGTCGACCCCCGCGCGGTCCATGATGTCGCGGTCGTGCTCGCCTGCGCCGTCTGCGGCATGGCCGGCGTCATCGTAACGGCGATCTATGGCGGCATGGGCTTCGCCGGCGGCTTCTCCCTCGGCCTCAAGGCATTGGTCGCCGCCATTCTGGGCGGCATCGGCTCGGTCAGCGGTGCGGCACTGGGCGGTCTCTGCATCGCGATCTTCGAAGCCGTGTGGTCGGCGACGCTGCCGATCGAACAGCGCGATCTTGCGGTTTACTCGTTGCTGGCAATCGTTCTGATCTTGCGCCCGGGCGGCTTTTTCGGCGATGGCGATCTGACGCCAAGACAGGTCTGAGACGCAGCGCGGGCGACAGGATACCGGGATGGAGCGTACCATGAGCGAAATCTTCGCCATAACCCCCGACGATATCGACGCCGCGGCGAACCGGATCGAAGGGCACGTCCTGCGCACGCCGCTCGTTCCGGCGCCGCGCCTGTCGGAGCTGACCGGCGCGACCGTGCTGGTGAAGCACGAGAACATGCAGGCGACGGCGTCGTTCAAGGAGCGCGGCGCGGTCAACAAGCTGCTCACGCTCAGCGAGAGCGAGCGCGCACGCGGCGTGATCGCGATGTCGGCCGGCAACCATGCCCAGGCCGTTGCGTATCACGCGAAGCGCTTCGGCATCCCGGCCACGATCGTGATGCCCGAGACGACACCGCTCGTGAAGGTCGAGAACACGCGCGCCCATGGCGCGCATGTAGTGCTCCATGGCGAGACGCTTTTCGAGTCCAGCCAGAAGGCCCGCGAGCTCGCCGGCGCTCAGCAGCTCGTCTTCGTCCATCCCTATGACGATGCGGCAGTGATGGCAGGACAGGGCACGGTGGCGCGCGAAATGCTGGCCGACGAGCCGGACCTCGACGCGCTGATCATCCCGCTCGGCGGCGGCGGGCTGATGGCCGGCAACGCCGTTTCGGCCAAGGCGATCAAACCCGGGATCGAGTTGATCGGCGTCGAGGCAGACCTCTATCCTTCCTTCTTCAACGCCGTACACGCGCAGGACCGCCCGATCGGCGGGCCGACGCTGGCCGAGGGCATAGCGGTCAAGACGGTGGGGCAACTCACCCTGCCGATCGTCTCCAGCCTCGTCAGCGACATCGTCCTCGTCGGCGAGGACCTGATCGAGCGCGCCGTCAACGCCTATGCGAGCCTTCAGCACAGTCTCGCCGAAGGCGCGGGGGCGGCCGGGCTCGCCGCCATGCTGAAGGAACCGCAGCGCTATGCCGGGCGCAAGGTCGGGCTCGTGCTCTGCGGAGGCAACATCGATACGCGCCTGCTCGCCGCGATCATGGTGCGCGAGCTGGAGCGCGAAGACCGCATCGTCGCGTTCCGCCTCACCAGCAGCGACCGGCCGGGCCTGCTCGGCAAGATTGCCAGCCTTCTCGGCGACGAAGGCGCAAATATCCTCGAGGTCAGCCATGGCCGGCTCTTCCTCGACCTGCCGGCCAAGGGCGTCTCGCTCGACGTCACCGTCGAGACGCGCGGGGAGGCGCACTCGCGCGCGATCGAGGACGCCCTCGCGAAAAACGGTTTCGCACCCCGGCGAATCCTGCCGCGTGGCCTTGCGGAACCGGCACGCTGATCAAACATTATCGTCCGGGCGATGCATTCCGCACGCCGATGGAGGATTGAAGTCTCGATGAGCGACACCCGCTACAGCCAGCCGCCGATCACGGCTGTCGAACAGCGCCCCTACCAGAACGTCAGCGGCGTTCTCGGATCGCGCTTGTTCGCCTGGCTCGTCGATATCGTCGTGCTGTTCTTCCTAGGCTGGCTGGTCGTGTTCCTGCTGGCCTTGCTCGGCATCGTGACCTTCGGTGCCACCTGGCTGCTCATCCCGATCGCCACGGTCGCGACCGCGCTCGGCTACGCGGCGCTGACGATCGGTGGACGCCGCCGATCGACCTGGGGCATGCGCATCGCAGGCCTGCGCGTCGAGACCGTCAATGGCGGCCGGCCGGACGGCCTTGCGGCCGCCGTGCACGCGCTGCTGTTCTACGTGGCGGCCGGCACCTTTCTGCTCTGGCTTGTCGACGTCGCCTGCGGCTTTGCGCGCGA
>NZ_JBIWYK010000379.1:0-3156 GCF_044752385.1 Allobosea sp. CER48
ATCCTGCAGCCGTCAGCGCCAGTTCGAGCTGCTTCATGGAGGTCGCACGACGCAGGATGCCGTGCAGCAGGACGACGCCGTCTTGGCCGGTCGTGGCCATCGTTACCTCGGAAGGGAGAAGGGAACAGCCTTTGAACTCGGCGGAGCGCTAGCACATATATTGCCTGCGCATAACGGCCGTATTCGCCTCGCTCGACGCGGACCGATGGTTGGCGCATAAGATCGCATTTCGTTTCCGCGTCATCCGCGAAAGGCCGGACGATGATCAGCACCGACACCGACATCCTGCGGGCGGCGGAGGACTGGAGCCGCGCCGGCCGGCAGGTCGCGATCGCCACCGTGGTCGAGACCTGGGGTTCCGCCCCGCGCCCGGTGGGCTCCCACCTCGTCATCGACGCCGAAGGCAATTTCGCCGGATCGGTTTCGGGCGGCTGCGTCGAAGGTGCCGTCGTGTCCGAGGCCGCCGACGTGATCGCGGACGGCAAGGCGCGCATGCTGGAATTCGGCGTCGCCGACGAGACGGCCTGGCAGGTCGGGCTCTCCTGCGGCGGACGCATCAAGGTCTATGTCGAGAAGGTGAACTGAGATGGCCTCCTGGGAAACGCTGATCGCCTTCGCGACGGTGACGATCCTCGTCGCTTATTTTCCGGGGCCGGCGCTGCTCTACACGGCCGCCCAGACCATCAGCCACGGCCGCAGGGCCGGCCTGATGGCGATGCTCGGAATTCATCTCGGCTGCTATGTGCACGTCTTCGCAGCCGCTTTCGGCCTGTCCGCCGTGTTCAAGCACGTGCCGGAGCTCTACATGGCAGTGAAGATCGCCGGCGCGATCTATCTTGTCTGGATCGGCATCGGCATGATCCGCTCGCGCCTGGGTGCGCCGGACCAGCCCGTCGCGCCGCCCAAGACGGTGAAACGCGCCCTCCTCGATTCCTTCATCGTCGAAATCCTGAATCCGAAGGTCGCGCTGTTCTTCATCGCGCTGCTGCCGCAGTTCGTCGATCCCACCGGCTCGCTGCCGGTCTGGGTGCAGTTCCTGGTCCTCGGCACGATCGTCAACTTCGCCTTCTCTTCCGCCGATCTCGTCACGGTTTTCGGTGCCTCCTTCGTCGTGGGCGCGATGAAGAAGACGAGGGCCGGCTTCGCATTCGGGCGCTGGATCGGCGGCTCGCTGATGATCGGCCTCGGGCTGAAACTGGCGACGGACAGGGGCTGAGCTCGTGGATCTCTCCGTCCTCTCGACGCTGAATGCCGAACGGCAGGCGCGCCGCGCAACCGTGCTCGTGACCGAGATCGGCAGCGGGAGCCAACGTCTCGTCAGGCAGGAGGATATCGCCAATGACCCGCTCGCCGAGACGCTCGAGCGGCAGTTGCGCATGGGCAAGAGCGGCATGGTCGAGCTGGAGGGCGTGCAGCACTTCCTGACCGTGCAGGCCCCGCACCCACGGGTGGTGGTGACCGGCGCCGTACATATCTCGCAGGCGATGGCGCCGATGGCGAAGACCCTCGATCTCGACCTCGTGGTGATCGATCCGCGCACCGCCTTCGCGACGCCCGAGCGCTTTCCCGAAACCGCCTTGCTGGCGGAATGGCCTGACGCGGCGATCGGCCGGATCGGACTCGACAGCTACACCGCTTTCGTCGCGCTGACGCATGATCCGAAGATCGACGATCCCGGACTCGAGGCGGCACTGCGCTCCAACTGCTTCTATGTCGGTGCGCTCGGCAGCCGGAAAACCCATGCCAGGCGGGTCGAGCGGCTGACCGCCGCGGGGTTCGACGCCGCCGCGATCGAGCGCATCCATGCGCCGATCGGGCTCGACATCGGGGCGGTCTCGCCAGCCGAAATCGGGCTCGCGATCCTGGCGGAGATCGTCGCGACCTTGCGCGGCCCGCGTCGCAAGCCGGCCTGAGGGGCAAGTCTCATGCAATTCGGGCCTGTCGCCATTGCCGATGCCGTCGGCTGCATCGCGGCGCATAGCATCCGTGCGGGCAGTGCGATCGTAAAGAAGGGCGGGACCATCACCGCGGAAATGGCGACGCGACTGCGGGAGGCTGGCGTCAACGAGATCGTCGCCGTCCGGCTGGAGCCAGGCGATATCGGCGAGAACGCCGCGGCTGAACGGCTGGCCATGCATATGTCGGGCAATGCAGTCGTGGCCGAGGCCCCCTTTACCGGACGGGTGAATCTGTTCGCGGCCAAGGCCGGCGTGCTCAAGATAGACGTGGCCGCCATCGATGCCTTCAATGCGGTGGACGAGGCGATCACGGTCGCAACGCTGCCCGCGCTCAAGGCGGTCGTGGCCGGCGAACTCGTGGCAACGGTGAAGATCATCCCCTATGCCGTCGCCGAGGCGCAGGTGGAGCTTGCATTGGCGGCGATCGGCAAGGGACCTGCGGTCACGATCGCGCCGTATCGCCCCGCGCGGGTGGCGGTGATCTCGACCGTGCTGCCGGGTCTCAAGCCGAGTGTGATCGACAAGACGCTGCGGATCATGGAGGACCGGCTCGCGCCTGCGCAGGCGGTGCTGGCGGCCGATAAGCGCGTGCCGCACGAGCCGGGGCCATTGGCGGATGCGATCGCCGCGCAGGCGGCGGCCGGGGCTGACATCCTCGTCGTATTCGGCGCTTCCGCGATCACCGATCGGCGCGACGTCATTCCGCAAGCTCTCGTCGATGCAGGCGGCGAGGTCGAGCATCTCGGCATGCCGGTCGATCCCGGCAACCTACTCATGCTTGGTCGGATAGCCGGCAAGATCGTGATCGGCGCGCCCGGCTGCGCCCGCTCGCCGAAGGAGAACAGCTTCGACTGGGTGTTGCAGCGCAGCCTCGCGGGCATTCCGGTCGGGCGGGCGGATGCCCAGCGCATGGGCGTCGGTGGTCTGCTGATGGAAATCATCTCGCGGCCACAGCCGCGTGCGCCCGGCCACGAGGCCGCGGGCGCCCTGGCGGGTGTCGTCCTCGCTGCCGGACAGTCGACGCGCATGGGCGCGCGCAACAAATTGCTCGAGCCGCTGCGTGGCAAGCCCATCTTGCGCCATGCGGTCGAGGCGCAGCTCGAAGCGGGCTTGTCGCCGGTCCTCGTCGTCACCGGTCACGAGAGGGACGATGTCGTGGCCGCGCTTGGGGAGCTGCCAGTTCGAATCGTTCACAATC
>NZ_JBIWYK010000380.1:0-3153 GCF_044752385.1 Allobosea sp. CER48
ATTATCACGACGCGGCGCGACCGAATGTCCGGCCGCCGCTCCTCTGCCTGCTATTCCTCAACCAGGCGGCGCGCGATGACCTGCGCCTGGATCTCGGCCGCGCCCTCGAAGATGTTGAGGATGCGGGCGTCGCAGAGCACGCGGCTGACCGGATACTCCAGCGCGAAGCCGTTGCCGCCATGGATCTGCAGGGCGTTGTCGGCGGCCGCCCAGGCGACGCGCGCGCCCAGCAGCTTGGCCATGCCGGCCTCCAGATCGCAGCGCCGCTCCGCGTCCTTCTCGCGGGCCGCGAAATAGGTGAGCTGGCGGGCGATCAGGATTTCCGCCGCCATCATCGCCAGCTTGTCGGCGACACGCGGAAAGGCGATCAAAGGCTTGCCGAACTGGATGCGCTCCTGCGCATAGCGCAAACCGAGGTCGAAGGCCGACTGCGCCACGCCGATGGCACGGGCCGCCGTCTGGATGCGCGCCGCCTCGAACGTCTGCATCAGCTGCTTGAAGCCCTGCCCCGGCACGCCGCCGAGCAGATTCTCACCCTTGACGGCGAAACCGTCGAAGGCGAGTTCGTATTCCTTCATGCCGCGGTAGCCGAGGACCTCGATCTCGCCTCCGGTTAACCCCTCGACCGGGAACGGCTCCTCATCGCTGCCGCGCGGCTTCTCGGCGATCAGCATCGACAGCCCCCGATAGCCCGGCTCCGACGGATCGGTGCGGACGAGCAGCGTCATGATGTCGGCGCGCACAGGGTGGGTGATCCAGGTCTTGTTGCCGTAGACCTTCCACACGGCATCTTCGCCCTCGCCTTCCCTCACCGCCTTGGTGCGCAGCGAGGCAAGATCGGAGCCGGTATTGGGCTCCGTGAAAACCGCGGTCGGCAGAACCTCGCCCGAAGCGATCCTCGGCAACCAGTGCTCCTTCTGCTCGGCCGTACCGCCGCAGAGGATGAGTTCGGCGGCGATCTCCGAGCGGGTGCCGAGCGAGCCGACGCCGATATAGCCGCGTGACAGCTCCTCCGAGACGACGCACATCGAGACCTTCGACAGCCCCATGCCGCCGAATTCCTCGGGAATGGTCAGGCCGAAGACGCCAAGCTCGGCCATCTTCTCGACGACCGACAGCGGGATGTATTCGTTAGCGAGATGCCATTCATGGGCGTGAGGCGTCACCTCCGCGCTGCAGAAGCGACGCATCTCGGAGCGGATGGCCTCCAGCGTCTCGTCGAGTCCGGGATCGCCGACGCTGACGGAACCATCGCTCTGGCTGAACAGCGCGACGAAGCGTGCGCGGTGCTCCGGCGTGTTGCCCTCGGCGATCAACGCTTCTGCCGCAGCGGAGCGGGAGGCGGCGATCGCCTTCTGCGCGAGCCCCAGAGCCGACAGGCGAACGATCTCGCCCTGGCTCATCGGGATTCCGCCGAAGATCTGGGCGGCATATTCGCCCGCACCGATCCGCAGCGCATAGTCTTCGATGGCGCCGTAGCGGCCTTCATCCTGGAGGCGCTCGCCATAGGCCTTGAGCTCACGCAACGCGGTTACATAGGTCGCGAGCCAGGCCAGACCATGGGTGGCGTGCTGCTCCGCCTCCAGTCGCGCGGAAGCGATGCGGCCGTCGACGAGCACCTTTTGCCGCACTGCGGCGACCGCCTCCGCGAACAGCGTCTCGAAACCCGGCAGGGCGGCTGCGATCAGCGTGACCGCGTCGGCCTGATGCTCGGATTTGGCGGCGGTGTTGGCGCTCATGGTTCTGGCCTCCCTTTGTTGCGACGCAGCATAAGAGGAGTTCCACCGAAACCGAAATCCTCCTTTTTGCGGAGGAGCCGGATTGATCGACAGCCTATTTCCGGCTCGCCAGTGCCACGCCCAAGACGGTGACCGCCATGCCGCCGATCTGCAGCGGCGTCAGCGTCTCACCAAAGAGAAGCCAGGCCTCGACCGCGACCAATGCCGGCACGAGATAGAGGAAGGTCGCGATGCGCGAGACCTCGCCGCGGCGGATCATGAAGAAGTAGAGGCCGATACTGCCGAGCGAGAGGACGAGAACCGACCAGGCCAGCACGAGCAGCATGGTCAGGTTCCAGTCGATCCGCATCGGCTCGAAGGCCGCAGCGAAGGGCAGCACGATCAGCGCGGCCGCGACGTACTGGATCGCCGTCACAGTGCGCAGATCACCTGAAACACGCGCTTTCTGATACAAGGAGCCGAACGTCACCGAGAACATGCCGATGACGTTGACCAAGATGGGCACGAGCACGCCCCAGAGCGCTGCCGGCGCGACTCCCGCGAGCTGCGGCTGCAGCACCAGCGCGATGCCGGCGAAGCCGCAGAGAATGCCGAGCCAGCGGATGCCCGAAATGCGCTCGCCGACCAACGCAGGGGCGAAGAGCGCCGTCAGTACCGGTTGAAGCCCTGCGATCAACCCGGAAATGCCAGCAGGCAGGCCATGTCGCACCGCCCACCAGACGCCGCCGAGATAGATGCCGTGCAGCAGGATGCCCGAGATCGCCGCATCGCGCAGGCCGCGCCAGCTGCGCGGCCAGGATGCGCCCATCACCAGCGCCAGCAGACCGACAAGAAGCGCGGCGAAAGCGAAACGAACGAAGAGAAATGTCAGCGCGTCTGCGTAGCGCGCCGAATAGCCGGCGACGACCCAGCCCGTCGACCAGAGGAAGGTGAAGACCAGCGGCATGGCGCGAAGAATGAAAGGCGAGGACATCGAACCCTGAAACCGCCGGACCTCGCCTTCCCTATCGCCTCTGCAACGGCCGGAACAGGCCGCCAGCGCGCCGGCACCATGCTCCAGCCGTGCATCCTCCGGCGCCTTGTGCTCAATCCCGGTCGGGTGCGCCCGGCGGGAACAGCTTGCGGTAGGGCCGCGCCTCGTCGACAGCCCGCGCCACGGAGGGGCGCTCCAGCAGACGCGCGCGATAGCCGCGGACATTGCCAAGCGCACTGCCGATCTCATGAACCCAGTCGGCGTAGAACAGCGACGGAGCCGCCGCACAATCGGCCAGGGTGAAATCGTCACCGCAGGCCCAGTCACCTCTTCCGACGGCCCCATCCAACCAGCGATAGGCCTCGTCCAGCTGCACGCGCGCCTGCGCGACGCCGTAGGAATCGCGCTCGCCGGCCGGCCGCAGATGATCGGCCACGATCT
>NZ_JBIWYK010000381.1:0-3153 GCF_044752385.1 Allobosea sp. CER48
TCGTGCGCCCGAACTACGCCTTCATGCCACCTGAGGGCGTGCTGATCAGCCGGCTGCCGCAATACAAGGACACGATCGTTCGTGTTCTCGCGGCCCCCGTCCTCGGCGCCGCCTTCGCGCAGTACGTTCTCGAGGTCGCGCCCGGGGGCGGCACGCCGGCCCCCTTCAGCGAGGAGGGCGTCCAGCATTTCTTCTACGTGCTGTCGGGCGAGGTTGCGTTTGCGATCGATGGGGCAAGCGCGCAAGCGATGACGCCGGGCGGCTTCGCCTATCTGCCGCCGGCCACCGCCTTCACCCTGCGCAACGAAGGCGGCGAACCCGCTCGCGTTCTTGCGCTGCGCAAGCGCTACGAGCCCGCGCACGGGCTGGGCATCCCCGAGCCTATCCTGTCGCATCAGGACGCCGTGCCGATGACGAATCACACCGGCAAGGAAGGGCGCGGCTTCCAGTTCCTCCTGCCCTATGGCGACATGCGCTTCGATTTCGAGATGAACCTGATGTGGTTCAAGCCGGGCGTCTGCTTTCCGGCCGTCGAGACGCATGTCATGGAGCACGGCCTCTACATGCTGGAAGGGCAGGGGCTCTACCTGCTCGGCGACGACTGGCACGAGATCTGGGCGCAGGATTTCATCTGGATGGGCGGTTTTTGCCCGCAGCAGTTCTATCCGACCGGCCACGGTGACGCCTGCTATCTGCTCTACAAGAACGTCAACCGGGACGTCCCGCTGTGAGCCGGACGGGCCGCGCCTGACAACCGAACGAATTTGTCAGGCGCGCCGTTTGCGCTCTTCGACGAAACTTGCCACAAATTCGCCTGACACTGGCGACGCGGAGCGGGCCTTGTAGTCTTCAGGGCCCGTTTTTCGTTGCCTGACGTCCAACGCTGCAAAAGAGGAGCGACAGCGCTCCCGACGGCTCGGAAGCTCAAGGTCAGGATAACGAATGTCAGCTCTGCTTCTCATCATCATATTGAGTGCGCTGTCGATAGCCTACGGCATCTGGGCCTATGGCGACGTCATGAAGCGCGATGCCGGCAACCAGCGCATGCAGGAGATTTCCGGCGCGGTGGCCGAAGGCGCGCAGGCCTATCTCAAGCGCCAGTACCTCACGATTTCCATGGTGGGCGTCGTGCTCTTCGTCGTGCTCGCCTGGTTGCTGGGCAAATGGGTGGCGATCGGCTTCCTGATCGGTGCGGTGCTTTCGGGCGCCGCTGGTTTCATCGGCATGAATGTCTCTGTGCGCGCCAATGTTCGAACCGCCCAGGCCGCGATGCAGTCGCTGGGCGAAGGGCTGGACGTCGCCTTCAAGGCGGGCGCCGTCACCGGCATGCTCGTTGCCGGCCTCGCACTGCTCGGCGTCGCCGTCTACTACGGGGTCCTGACCTCCTATCTGGGCTTTGAACCCTCCAGCCGCACGGTGATCGATTCGCTGGTCGCGCTGGGCTTCGGCGCTTCGCTGATCTCGATCTTCGCCCGTCTCGGCGGCGGCATCTTCACCAAGGGCGCTGACGTCGGCGCCGATCTCGTCGGCAAGGTCGAGGCCGGCATCCCGGAGGACGACCCGCGCAACCCGGCGACGATCGCGGACAATGTCGGCGACAATGTCGGTGACTGCGCCGGCATGGCCGCCGACCTGTTCGAGACCTATGCGGTGACGCTGGTCGCGACCATGGTGCTTGCTGCGATCTTCTTCGCCGGACAGCCGGTGCTGGGCACGATGATGCTCTACCCGATGGCGATCGGCGCAGCCTGCATCGTCACCTCGATCATTGGTACCTTCTTCGTGAAGCTTGGCGCCAACCAGTCGATCATGGGTGCGCTCTACAAGGGCTTCATCGCGGCCGGCGTCCTGTCGGTCGGCGCGATCGCCGCGGTCAACTACGCGATGTTCGGCGGCTTCTCGGCGGCCTTCAAGACGGTGCAGGGCGTAGGCTTCACCTCGGGCGGGCTCTTCGCCTGCGCGCTGGTCGGCCTTGCGGTGACGCTCCTGATCGTCATCATCACCGAGTACTACACCGGCACGGGCAAGCGCCCGGTGGTCTCGATCGCCCAGGCCTCGGTGACCGGCCACGGCACCAACGTCATCCAGGGCCTCGCGGTCTCGCTGGAATCGACCGCGCTGCCGACGATCGTGATCATCGCCGGCATCATCGCCTCCTATAGCCTTGCCGGCCTGTTCGGCATCGCCATCGCCACCACCGCGATGCTCGCGCTGGCCGGCGTGGTCGTGGCGCTCGATGCCTTCGGACCGGTCACGGACAATGCCGGCGGCATTGCCGAAATGGCAGGCCTGCCCAAGGAAGTCCGCCACTCCACCGACGCGCTCGATGCGGTCGGCAACACCACCAAGGCGGTCACCAAGGGCTATGCGATCGGCTCGGCCGGCCTCGGCGCGCTGGTGCTCTTCGCTGCCTACACCTCGGACCTGAACTTCTTCATCTCCGAGGCCAACAAGGCCGGCAGCACGGCATTCCAGTACTTCAAGGGCGTCACGGTCGACTTCTCGCTGTCCAATCCCTACGTCGTCGTCGGCCTGCTGCTCGGCGGCCTCATTCCCTTCCTCTTCGGCGGCATGGGCATGACGGCAGTGGGACGCGCGGCCGGTTCGGTCGTCGAGGAGGTCCGCAAGCAGTTCCGCGAGAAGCCCGGCATCATGGAAGGCAAGGACCGGCCCGATTACGGCCGCGCGGTCGACATGCTGACCCGGGCCGCGATCAAGGAAATGGTCGTGCCCTCGCTCCTGCCGGTGCTGGCGCCGATCGTCACCTATTTCGTGATCTACTGGATCGCCGGCAAGAACAACGCCTTCGCGGCCGTCGGCGCCATGCTGATGGGCGTGATCGTCACCGGCATCTTCGTCGCGATTTCGATGACCTCCGGCGGCGGCGCCTGGGACAACGCCAAGAAGAGCTTCGAGGACGGGTTCGTCGACAAGGACGGCGTGCGCCACCTGAAGGGCTCCGACGCGCACAAGGCATCGGTGACCGGCGACACCGTCGGCGACCCCTACAAGGACACGGCGGGTCCCGCCGTAAACCCGGCGATCAAGATCACCAACATCATCGCTCTCTTGCTGCTGGCGATCCTGGCGCATTCCTGATCGCAAGAGTCGTCATGACAATTGGGCCCGCGGCGAAAGCCGCGGGTTTCTCTT
>NZ_JBIWYK010000382.1:0-3149 GCF_044752385.1 Allobosea sp. CER48
GGACGATCGCCGGCCCGCCTTGTCTGCGGGCGCTCCGTGCATTCGGTAGCCCGGCCGAGGCAGCGGACGTCAGAACGCCTTGAAGGTGATGATCGTGTGAGTGTCGGCGATCTCGGGGATCGACTGCACCTTCTGTGCGACGAAATGGCCGATGTCGACATCCGCCGCGACGTGGAACTTCGCGAGGATGTCGTAGTTGCCGGCGGTCGAATAGATTTCGGAGGCGATCTCGCGATCGGCCAGCTCGCTGGCGACCTCGTAGGTCTTGCCGAGCTTGCATTTGATCTCGACGAAGAAGGTCTGCATCGCGGGCTCCGAAACTCTGATGCGGTCTGGATAGAATCCTCCGCGCCGGAAGATCAAGCTCCGGCGAGAGCGGCGATGCGTTTCGTCATCGGATTCTCGGGTTCGGCGAGACCGGCGATGACGGTGAAATGGTTGGCGCCTGGTATCTCCTCGTAGCGCGTCTTCACGCCTTCGAGACCCCAGACATCGACGAGCCGGCGGCTCTGCTTGTGATATTCCGCGCTCTCGGCGCCCCCGACCACCGCGTCCATCGTCAGCCGCGACGGCGCCGACCAGAACAACGGGCTTTCCAGCTCCGCCGCCGCCATGTCGAGGCCGAGCGCCTTGTTGATGCTGGTCTCGGTCAGCGGCTTCAGATTGTAGAGGCCGGAGATGCCATAGGCGGCCGGCACCAGCTGGTCTGGCAGGTCGGGGTCGACATTCTTCCAGTCGGTGGCGAGCGTGCAGGCGCTCAGATGTCCGCCCGCGGAATGGCCGGTCGCGACCACCGGCAGGTTGAAGCGGCGCCATAGGGCGGCCGCTGCCTGCTGGAGCTCCCAGACGATATGGCCGAGATGGACCTGCGGGCAGAGATCGTAGCCGACGACGGCGACCGGCAGGCCGCGCCGGTTCAAGCCGCGGGCCATGTGCGAGAAGAAGCTGCGGTCGAGCGCTTGCCAGTATCCGCCGTGGATGAACATGACGAGCGCGTTGCCCTGAATCGTTTCCGGCTTGAACAGGTCGTAGAGCTGACGCTCGCCCTCGCCATACGAGACCCCGAGCTCGCACAGCGCCGTCTCGCGGTAGGCGGCCGCATCGGCCTGCCAGCCGGCGATGATGCCGGGATGTTCCGGCACGCGGGCACGGTTGTTGTACTCGGTCTCGTAGTCAGGTGACATCGCTATCCTGCTCGTGAACGCACGGCTGATTGCCTCTACGGTGGCAGCCGCCCGCGGTTTCCGCCAGCGCTTTTGACAGCGGGGCCGGGCGGCGCCAAAAGCGGCCATCCGCAGCAAGCGGAATCTGGAGGTCGCCATGGAAAACCCCGTCCTCGCCGAAGTGACGCGCGGCAACGTCGTCGAATCGCGCCACCGAGGAGCGGCTGTCGTCGTCGACGCCGATGGCGCGGTCGTCTTCGCGACGGGGGATGTCGAGCGGCCGGTCTTCCCGCGCTCGGCCGTGAAGGCGATCCAGGCTCTTCCGCTCCTGGAGGGCGGCGCGGCCGATCGCTATGGGCTGACCGAGGCGGAGATCGCGCTCGCCGTCTCCTCGCACTCCGGCGAGCCGCTGCATGCCGAGACCTCGCTTGCCATGCTGAAGAAGGCGGGCCGCGATGCCGGCTGCCTGGAATGCGGGGCGCATTGGCCGATGAACGAGGTCGTGGCGCGGGCCCTGGCGAAATCGGGCGCCGAGCCGAGCGCGCTCAACAACAACTGTTCCGGAAAGCATGCCGGCTTCGTCTGCCTGTCCTGCAGCCTCGACGAGGACCCTGCGGGCTATGTGAGGGCCGGCCATCCCGTGCAGCAGGCCGTGCGCGGCGCGCTCGAGACGGTGACCGGTGCGGAGCACACCCCCGACCGCATGGGCATCGACGGTTGTTCGATTCCCTCCTATGCCGTGCCGCTCAAGGCGCTTGCGCTCGGCTTCGCCCGCTTCGGCACGGGGCACGGCTTCGGCCCCGAGCGGGCCAGGGCGGCGGCACGCATCCGTGCAGCCGCGGCGGCCCATCCCTTCATGGTCGCCGGCACCGGCCGCTACGACACCCGGCTGATGGACCTTTTGGGCGCGCGTGCCTTCACCAAGACCGGTGCCGAAGGTGTCTATTGCGCCGCGCTGCCGGAACTCGGCTACGGCATCGCGCTGAAATGCGACGATGGGGCGGGCCGTGCCGCCGAGGTCGCGCTCGGGGCGTTGATCGCCCGCTTCCTGCCGATGGACGAAGCCACGCAGGCCGCCTTTGCGCCGCTGCGCGAGAACGTCCTGAAGAACTGGAACGGCATCGAGGTCGGCCGGATCCGCGCGCCGGCTGCCTGAGGCGCCCTAGCGGACGGCGTTGTTGGCCACCGTGACGCCCGCCGCCTTGGCGTCTGGCGTCCTGGCGAGGTCGCCGGTGACGGGTTTGCCGTATTCCGTGCCGACGATGGCGCCGTTGCGGGCCGCATCGATGAGATTGTTCGCGATCAGAGCGTTGCGCTCTTTCGGCACCAGCGAGATCGCGATCCCGGTGCCGGTCTTGCGCACGACATTGCCCGTGCAGGCGAGGTTGCGCATGCCCCAGGACCAGCCGAGCGAGATGCCGATATCGCTGGCATCCTCGATGACGTTGCCGGTCACGGCGGCTTCCGCCTCGACGTGAACGCCGATGCCGCCGATCGGCTCCTTGCCGTTCGGCGCGAGCCCGCGCCTGACATCGCGGATGATGTTGTTGGCGAAGACGGCGAGCCGCCCGCCATGGTCGAGATTGGTGATATTGGCGCCCTGCGCGCAGTCCTCGACCAGGTTGTTCGCCATGATCGTGCCCTCGAACGCGAATTCGCTGTAGAGCGCGACCTCGCCGCAGCGCCGGCCCTGGTTGCCGAGGATCTGGACGCCGGAGCCGGAATTGTTGCGGATGAAGGTCATCGCGCAATCGCGGAGCTGGTTGCCTTCGATGATGACGCCGCCGGCGCGGAAAAGGCTGATGCCGTTGCCGTTCTGGCCATCGCCGCCGGCATCGGCCCTGATGCGGCTCACGCGGTTGCCCCGGACGGTCGAGCGATCGTCGCCGGGCTGGCTGCGCCAGATCTGGATGCCGTTGTTGCCGCAATCCTCGACATCGTTGCCCTCGACGACGAGGCCGGCAGAGTCGAGCGAGAAGAGGGCGG
>NZ_JBIWYK010000383.1:0-3147 GCF_044752385.1 Allobosea sp. CER48
TGACAGCACGACTCGGCCCCCGTAAACGAACCGCCGCCGCGCCGTCTCGCTGCCGGCGGATGGATGGGAGGCTGATAGATGTCCAGGCCGATAGCGCTCGCGAGCATGGCGCCCACCCTCCAGCCGGCCATGGCCGACATCACGCTGACCCGCGAGGACATGAACTTCATCGCGAAGCTGGTCTATGATCAGGCCGGCATCGTCATCCGTGAGCACAAGGAGGCGATGACGCGCGGTCGCCTGGCGCGGCGCGTCAAGGCGCTCGGCATGAACTCGGTTGCCGAGTATTGCGCCTTCCTGAAGACGCCGCAGGCTTCTGGCGAACTGCCCGAGCTGATCAACGCGGTGACGACGAACCACACCGCCTTCTTCCGCGAGCGTCACCATTTCGATCACCTGCGCAAGGACGTGATGCCGCGCCTGCTGCAGGAGCGGGCGGGCCGGCGCGGGCGCATCCGGATCTGGTCCTCGGCCTGCTCGTCTGGTGAGGAGGCCTATACGATCGCCGCCTCCTGCCGCGACGTGATCGGGGCGCGCAGCGACCTGGACTTCAAGATCCTCGCGACCGACATCGACACCGACATCCTGGCGCGGGCGGAGGCCGGCATCTACCCGGCGGAGCTGTTCGAACGGCTGCCGCCCGATGTGAAGCCACTTCTTCGGCTCGAGGCCGGGGCAGGGCGTGGCGATGCCCGCATCGCCGAGGACCTGCGCCGGATGATCGCCTTCAAGCGACTGAACCTGATCGAGAAATGGCCGATGAGCGGCCCGTTCGACGTGATCTTCTGCCGAAACGTCTTCATTTATTTCGACACGCAGACCAAGGCCTCGATTCTCGATCGCTTCGTGTCGCTGCTGTCGCCCGGTGGCTTCCTCTATCTCGGCCATTCGGAATCGCTGCCGCAGCCGCACCCGCATCTGCGCCTGATCGGCCGGACGATCTACGAGAGGACAGCATGAGCGTTTCCCGGTCCTCCCGCCGCTATTTCGATCCGCGCTTCGAGGCGACGATCATCACCGTCGCGCCGGGCGAGCACGAGATCACCTCGGCCAAGGACGAGATCGTCGCGACGGTCCTTGGTTCCTGTGTCTCGGTCTGCCTGCGCGACCCCCAGATCGGCGTCGGCGGGCTCAATCATTTCCTGCTGCCGAAGAACAACGGCAATGCCGACCCCAGCGCGGGCGAGCGCTATGGCGATACGGCGATGGAGGTCCTGATCAACGACCTGCTGAAGCGCGGGGCACGGCGCCAGAATTTCGAGGCCAAGGTCTTCGGTGGCGCCCGCGTGCTCTCCGGCGCCACGATGCTGGCGATCGGCGACGGCAACATCGCCTTCGTCAACGAATTCCTGAAGGTCGAGGGCATTCCCGTCGTCTCGCGGGATGTTGGCGGAACGCGCTCGCGGCGCATCCATTACCAGCCCTCGACGGGCCGGGCCTGGGTGCAGCACGTCCAGCCCACGGCGCGCGACAGCGGCCACGAGCAGGAAATCGCCTATCTCAACCGGCTCAAGAGCCAGCCGGTCGCTGGTGAAGTGGAGGTCTGGTGATGAGCATGCCCACGTCTTCCGCAGCGCCGGTCAAGGTGCTCGTCGTCGACGATTCCGTGCTGATGCAGAAGCTGATGACGCAGATCATCGACTCTGCGCCCGGCTTCAAGGTGATCGGTGTCGCCGGAAGCGCCGAAGAGGGCTGGGACGCGATCCAGGAGCTTCGTCCGGACGTGGTGACGCTCGACCTCGAGCTGCCCGGCCGTCACGGGCTCAAGCTGCTGGCGCGGGTGCTGAAGCAGGATCCGCTGCCGGTGCTGATCGTCTCGGCCTTCGGCGGGCCGGGAGCCGACAACACCATCCAGGCGCTGGAGCTCGGCGCCATCGACTTCATCGAGAAGCCCGATGGCATGACCCATACGCTCGAGGGCTTCATGAAGCACCTCGTCGCGGCGCTCCAGCGGGCCTCCGCAAGCCGCAAGATGATCGCTGCGGCCCGCCAGATGGCGCAGATGGCACAGATGGCGCAGGGAGCCGCGCCCGTGCGGCCGGCGCCGCCGAAGGAGCCGGCCCGTGCGAGCAAGACCTCGCTGATCGCGATCGGTGCCTCGACGGGCGGTGTGCCGGCCGTGCAGTCGGTGATGCGCGATCTCGCCCATCTGCGCCTGCCGGTCGTTGTCGTCCAGCATATGCCGCCGGGCTATACGGCGAAGTTCGCAGCGCGCCTTGCGGCCGCTACCGGGCTCGATGTCCGCGAGGCGGCGGACGGCGACCGGTTGCGCACGGGCATGGCCGTCGTGGCGCCCGGCGGACCACGCCATCTCGAGATCGAGGAGCGGCGCGGCGAGCTCGTCTGCGTGCTGAAGGAGGGGCCGCTCGTCAGCGGACACTCGCCTTCGGTCGACGTGATGTTCCATTCGGTGGCACGCAGCCTCGGCGCGCATGCGGTCGGAATCCTGCTCACCGGAATGGGGCGCGACGGCGCTGACGGTTTGTTAGCCATGCGGAAAGCGGGCGCCGAGACGTTAATCCAAAGTGGTGAGACCTGCGTGGTAAACGGGATGCCGAAAGCGGCCTTCGAGCTAGGAGCCGCCGACAGGGTCGTTCCGCTCAACCAGATCGGGGCAGCGGTTGGACAGTTGATCGGCGAGCGCCCGAGCCTTCGGAGCGCGTAAGGAGAGTACAATGTCAAAGGCCAGAAGCGACTTCCGCATCCTGGTGGTCGACGACCAGAAGAGTATGCGCGGCCTGGCTACCTATTTCCTGAAGCAGATCGAGTTTCAGGACATCGACGAGGCGGAGAACGCCCGCGAAGCGCTGATGAAGATGCAGCAGAAGCGCTACGACCTGCTGCTGCTCGACTGGAACATGGAGGGCATGAGCGGCATCGACCTGTTGCGCGCCATCCGCTCGGTGCCAGAGCTCAATCAGATCAAGATCATCATGGCGACGTCCGAGCGCTCGGTCGACAAGATGGACGAGGCGACGACCAATGGCGCCGACCATTATGTGGTGAAGCCCTACGAACTGCGTGACCTCGAAGTGCGGGTGAAGAAGGTTCTCGCCTGCTGAGGCATTCGGTCTCGCCATCGTGATGCGAAGCCCCGCGCCCACAGGCTGCGGGGCTTTTCGCTTTGCGGCATGATCGGCTCGGGAT
>NZ_JBIWYK010000384.1:0-3099 GCF_044752385.1 Allobosea sp. CER48
CTGATCGACGCGCATAAATGATCCGGGGAGGGGCGGTGGCGACACTGCCCCTTTTCTTTTGTCTCCTTCCAGCCGTGCCCATGTCTTGAGCGCAAGGGCGACTTCAGCCGCATGGTCTGCGCTGCGCCGGCATTCCATGCTCTCAATCGCTGTGAGAGAGCGGGCCAGCCGCTCCGCTGTGGAGGAGACTGCCCATGCCGTTCAAGCCGCCCTTTCCGGGCATCCATTCGATCGTCTTCGCGCTGTTCGATGAGCACGAGCGGCTCGACCGGGCCGCGATGCGCAAGCAGGCATTGATCAGCGTCGATCTCGATGTCCAGGGCATGGCGGCGCTGGGGCTCGCCACCGAGGTCTCCAAGCTCAGCTTCACAGAGCGCTGCACCGTGATGGAGTGGATGGCCGAGGATGTCGCCGGCAGGAAGCCGCTCGCGTTCACGATCTTCGGCTCCTCGGTGGCCGAGCAGGTCGAGCTCGTGAAGGTCGCCGAGAAGAACGGCGCCGACTGGGTCATCCTGCAGCCGCCGATGGTCGGCAACTTCGGCGCGGCGGAGTACATCAGCTTCTTCGGGCGCATCGCCGACACGACCTCGTTGCCGGTCGCGATCCAGAACGCGCCCGCCTATATGGGGCGCGGTCTCTCTGCCGAGGACATTCGCGAGCTGACGCACCGGCACCCGAACATCGGCCTGATCAAGGGCGAGGGCTCGGTCGTCGAGATCGAGCGGCTGATTGCGGTGACGGAAGGCCGGCTGCCGATTCTCAACGGCCGCGGCGGGCTCGAGCTGATCGACAATTTCCGGGCGGGCTGCAGCGGCATGATCCTGGCGCCCGATACCATCGACCATGCCTTGCGCGCCTATAACCGCTACATGGCCGGCGACGAGGCCGGGGCGGATGCCGCCTATCGCGAGGTCCTGCCGGCGATCACGTTCATCATGCAGTCGATCGAGACGCTGATCTGTTATGGCAAGCGCATATTCGGCGCGCGCTCCGGCATCCCGATCCATGATCGCGGCCCGGCCCTCAGGCCGACCGAATTCGGGCTGAGGCTGGTCGAGCGCTATGCTCGCGAACTCGGTCCCTACAGCAAATGAGGATGACGCGAGATTTCGACTTGAATTGCGCGGCGCCTTGGGGCACATGACGCGCACCTGCAGGGGTATAGCTCAGTTGGTAGAGCGGCGGTCTCCAAAACCGCAGGTCGCGGGTTCGAGCCCTGCTGCCCCTGCCAGTCGTCCCACTGGCGACTGATGATGCGCCCGGAGCCAGGCAGGTTGGCGAGGCGCCCTTGACCCAGAACATCTACGACGACGAGATCTTCTTCGCCGGCTACAGCCAGTTGCCGCGCTCCGTCCAAGGGCTGGCGGGCGCGCCGGAATGGCCGGTATTGCGTTCGATGCTGCCGGACCTCGCCGGCAAGGATGTTCTCGATCTCGGCTGCGGATTCGGCTGGTTCTGTCGCTTCGCGGCAGGCGAGGGGGCTGCAAGCATCCTCGGAGTCGATGTCTCCGGGAATATGCTGGACCGGGCGCGGAGCGAGACGAGCGATTGTGGCGTCGTCTACGAGCAAGCCGATCTCGAGAGCTATGCGCCGCCGGCCGCGGCCTTCGACCTCCTCTACAGTTCGCTCGCCTTTCACTATGTCGCTGATCTCGGCGGCGTGTTCGCGCGCGCCCATGCGGCGCTGCGGCCGGGTGGCGCACTGGTCTGTTCGGTCGAGCATCCGATCATGACGGCGCCGGTGCGGCAGGAATGGCTCGTCGATGCCGATGGCCGCGCGACCTGGCCGGTCAACGGCTATCTCGACGAGGGCGAGCGCGTCAGCAACTGGCTGGCACAGGGCGTGGTCAAGCACCACCGCACCATTGCGACCTATCTCGACCTGCTTCTCGATGCCGGTTTCGCGCTTGGCAGGCTGGTCGAGTGGGCGCCGAGCCGCGAGCAGGTCAGCGCCGAGCCGGGCTGGGCGAAGGAACGCGAGCGGCCCTTCTTCCTGCTGATGGCGGGGAGCCGCAGCTGACAGGCGGGCCCCGAAAGGGTCTTGGCTAAAGGCCTCAGGCGATGTAAGAGGCTTGCAACGACGGCGCGCGACCCTCCCCGGGTCCCGCGCCGCGAATGTTTCAGGACGGCCGATTCGGCGCGCGGCAGGGCCGCCAGCCGCATCGGCACCCGAGGTGGTTCATGGCGAAATCCAATCCCTTCCAGTTCCTGCAGGATGTGCGCTCGGAGGCGTCCAAGGTCACCTGGCCTTCCCGCCGCGAGACGCTGATCACCACGGGCCTCGTGCTCGCCATGGTGGTCGTCTCCAGCCTGTTCTTCCTCTTCACCGACACCGTCATCCGCTGGGTGCTCGGCATCATCCTCGGCGCCCGTTGAACGGAATTACGAACGTGAGCACCCGCTGGTACATCGTCCACGCCTATTCCAACTTCGAGAACAAGGTCGCCCAGTCGATCCGCGACCAGGCGGCGCAGCGCAACCTCGCCGACAAGTTCGACGAGGTGCTGGTGCCGACCGAGAAGGTCGTCGAGGTCCGCCGCGGCCGCAAGGTCGACACCGAGCGCAAGTTCTTCCCGGGCTACGTGCTGGTGAAGTGCGAGATGACCGACGAGGTCTACCACCTCATCAAGAACACGCCGAAGGTCACGGGCTTCCTGGGCGCCGACAAGGCCAAGCCCATGCCGATTCCCGAGCATGAGGCGATGCGGATCAAGGGCCAGGTCGCAGAGGGCATCGAGCGCCCGAAGCCGACGATCGTTTTCGAGGTCGGCGAGCAGGTCAAGGTGGCCGACGGACCCTTCGCATCGTTCAACGGCGTCGTCGAGGATGTCGACCACGCCCGCGCCCGCCTCAAGGTCGCTGTCTCGATCTTCGGCCGCGCCACGCCGGTCGAGCTGGAATACGGCCAGGTCGAGAAGCTCTGAGAACAAAGCTCTGAGAACGATGACGGCCCGAAGTTCGCTTCGGGCCGCTTTCGTTAGGTTAATCGGCTTTTAAGGTCATTTGAGCGATGTTCTGCGCGGTCATCCGACGCAGGGCGCCATGTTCCCCAGTTTCTTCAAGGCCACGGTGCGCCAGCGCCTCACGCTCTGGGCATTG
>NZ_JBIWYK010000385.1:0-3081 GCF_044752385.1 Allobosea sp. CER48
CAGCTCTCGCTGGCCGATTATCGTGGCCGGCCGGTGCTGGTGGTCAACACCGCGACACGCTGCGGCTATGCCGGCCAGATGGCGACGCTCGAACAGCTCTGGCAGCGTTACCAGACCCGCGGAATGATGTTGGTCGCGGTGCCCAGCAACGATTTCGGCGGGCAGGAGCCGCTTGAGGGCGCCGCCATTGCCGAGGCGGCGCGGCAGAGCCACGGCGCGACCTACGCCTTCGCCGAGAAGACAGTCGTGCGGGGGCCGGAGGCTCACCCTTTCTACCGCTGGGCGGCGGCGCAGCGGCCGGCGGAGACGCCGCGCTGGAACTTCCACAAATACCTGATCGGACGCGACGGCGCGCTGATCGGCGGCTATCCGGCCGCGACCGATCCGCTCTCGCCGCAGCTCGTCCAGGCGATCGGGCGGGAGTTGGGAGCGGGTTGAGCCGAAGGCTCCCGTCGCGAAGGATGGTGCCGGAAACTCCGGGCCCATCTGGACCACCCTTCGAGACAGCGCTGACGCTGGTCCGGAGGGTTTGCGATGGCGTTACTTCTTCGGCCGGAAGGCGGTGATCACCGCCGGGTCGGTTTCGAGATAAGGCCCCTCGATCAGGTCTATGCAGTAGGGGATGGCCGGCATCACGGCGTCGAGGCATTCGGCGATGGCGCGCGGACGTCCGGGCAGGTTGACGATCAGCGACCTGCCGCGGATGCCGGCGGTCTGGCGCGAGAGAATCGCGGTCGGTACCTTGGCGAGGCTGACCTGGCGCATCAGCTCACCGAAGCCGGGCATCGGTTTCTCGATCACATCCTCGGTCGCTTCCGGCGTGACGTCGCGCGGGGCGGGGCCGGTGCCGCCGGTGGTGACGACGAGGCAGCAGCCTTCCCGGTCGGCAAGCTCGACCAGCGTCTCGGCGATCAGCTTGCGATCGTCGGGTATGACGCGCTCGACGGCCTCCCAGGGCGAGGTCAGCACCTTCTCCAGATAGGCGCGGATCGCAGGCCCGCCCTCGTCGGCATAGATGCCGGCCGAGGCCCGGTCCGAAACGGTGACGATTCCAATCCGGGCGGCGGTGCTCATCGGGCTTCTCCTGCGCAGCGCTCCTGCCTATCGGCGAGCGCCGAGCCCGGTCAACCTGGCATAGCGATCAGCTCTTGCGCGGGCTGCGCGCGGATCGTGCCCGGGCGGCGTCACGCAGGCGCCGCAGCCACATCCGGCCGAGGGCGGCAGCCTGCGCGGCGCCCGGCCGTCCGGGGCCGACGCGGATGATCGCATTCGCCATCTCGCGGCGTTCGCCCCAGACATAGGTGCCGGCATCGACGTGCTCGCCGGCGCCGCTGTCGAAGAAGGCCGGCGGCGTGCCGGCGAGATCGGCCTGGAGCATCGCGATGGTCAGGGTGCGCCCGGGCGAGTGGCGTGCCTGCGCCTCGTCATAGGCGATCTTCAGGAAATGGCGGCGGTCCCCGCTTTCGACGAGCAATCCCATGGCGAGCACCCGGCCGTCGAGCAGCAGCGTGTCGATCTGCAGGGAGTCGTCGGCTGCGAAGAGCTCGGCCATCCGCCGGATATAGGCCGCGTCGGCCGGCAGGCAGGCGATCGCCGTGCCGGCTTCCCCCTTCCAGCCGGAAGCCTCCAGGGTGAGGAAGGCCTCGAGCGCGTCCACCGCCGCCCGGCCGCGGCTGCGGCGGAAGGTGAGGGCGCCCTGCTTCCCGACCGCCCGGAACTGCTGCATCCGCTTCTTGTAGCTGGAGCCGAGCGCGCGCCGCAGGTAGCGCTCCAGATCGTCGCCGGCCTGGGGAGCCATCACCGGCCGGACCCAGCGCTCGTAGAGCGAGATTTCGCCCCCGGTCTGGCGGCAAGCTTCGGCAAGCACGGCCTGGCAGGGGCTGTCGAGCGGCAGCAGCGGCAGCCTCAGCGTATGCGGCAGGTCGCTGGAGGCGAGCAGATAGCGCAGGAGCGCGCGGGCCACCTCGGCGGCGTGGTCGCGGTCGAGCACAGGCAGGGAAGAGACTTCGTAGAGCGGCACCAGCGGCGCCGCAAGGACGCCGGAAAGGCCGCTGCGCCAGCCCTGCTCGCGCCGGAAGGCCCAGACGCCGACCAACTGCTCGAAATCGAGCGCCTCGCTGGCCCAGGCGCAGAGCACGACGATCTCGTCGTCCGGGACGAGCAGCGTCGCGGCCGAGACCGCAGCCGGCGACATATGCGGATTAGGCTCAAGCGCATGGCGGGCAAGCTCCGCGAAAGCCGGTCCCAGTTCCGCGTAAGCGGCTGGGCCGATGCGCCTGACAACGAGTTTGGTGTTCAAGATTTATGGCCGTTCCGATTCAGCCGGCTCAATTCGCCGCGCAGCGACAGGACGAAGGCGATCACCTGTGCTGTGGCGCGGTAGAGCTCTTCCGGTATCTCGTCGTCAAGCTCCACGGCCGAAAGAGCCTGTGCGAGAATCGCGTTCTGCTCGACGGCGACATCGTGCTCGCGCGCGGTTTCGACGATGCGCTCGGCCAGTTCGCCCCGTCCCTTGGCGGTGACGCGCGGTGCGCCGTGCCCGTCATATTCGAGGGCCACGGCAATCCGGGGCTGCTGCGGTGCGCTCATGACAGACGGTCCAGAAACTGGCCGGCCGTCGGCTGCATCACGCGGGGCTGGCCGGTGTGGATATCGATGGCGCCGCTGGCGAAATCGGCGTGGAGCAGGGCGCTTTCGAGGCCGGGAGCGGCGCCGCGAAGCAGGTGACTCGTCTCCTCCCGCTCGGCCCAGAGCGTCACGCCGACGTCGCGCCCCTGCAGCGTCACGACCCCCTGCAAGGGCCCCATAGGCTCGACGTCGAGCGCGAACCTGATACGCCAGAGCGGCGGGCTGACGCCCTCGATCGTGCGTCGCGGCGCTTCACGCTCGACCTGCAGTGGCAGAATGGCCGTGCCGTGGTGGAAGGCGAGCGGGATTTCGGCGAGCCAGCGCTGTGCTGGTTGGCTGCCGTCCTGGCGGGTGTGCTCGAGCGGAAGCGAGGCGTATTGCGTCAGCTTGATTCGATCGAGTGCCGCTTCGGTCTGGCCCAACAGGGTTTCGGCGATCGCGAGAGGCTTCTCC
>NZ_JBIWYK010000386.1:0-3068 GCF_044752385.1 Allobosea sp. CER48
GTTATGGCGACGGGATACGGCAGGGAGCCGGAGGACATCATTTCGGAGGGGGAGGCCAGGAAGATCGCCTGGAGCGCAGGCCTCGTCCATGTCGAGGAGATCACGCGAGCCGGCGATCGCTGGGAGGTCGCCGGTCGCGGTGTCGACGATACCGAGATGGTCCTGGACATCGATATCAGAAATGGTCGGATTCTCGATTGAGGCCGGAAAGCCGCACCGCCCACCGAAATCGCCGCGGCACTCTTTCCCCGCGCCGACACAGCCCCTATATTCGTCAGTGCCGCTCGCAAGATCGGCTATGGCGATAAACGGATTACGTAATAAGCCTTTCGGACCCGGGGGCGGTACCCGGCGCCTCCACCAAAGCCCTGATATTGCAGGGTTTCGGCGGGGGCGAAATAGGATCGACGAGGGTGTAAAGGTCTTCCTTTTGCTCGGCATGGTTCCGCCGTTATCGGGCCGTTGCATAGTTGCCAACGACAACAATGCTCGGGTCGCCGTCGCCGCGTAAGCGGTGCTGGTTCCCAAACCAAAGCCCTTGCGCTTAGCCGCGTAAGGCGGGGCTCGGAGGCGCCTGGCAACAGAAGCCTCCACTTTCATTTTGGCCTGCCGGCTGTTCCCGCCGGACCAACAAGCGGAAACATCGACCCGATGTCCAAGGATGTGCTGCGTTACGATCTGATGGTTCAGGAGGCGCTGAAGGGCGTCGTCCGCAAGATCCTGACGGAGGCGGCACGCGACGGGCTGCCGGGCGAACACCATTTCTACGTCACCTTCCGCACGGGTGCGCCGGGCGTGCGCCTGTCGCAGCGCCTGCGCGAGAAACATCCGGACGAGATGACGATCGTCCTCCAGCATCAGTTCTGGGACCTCAGCGTCAGCGACCATGCCTTCGAGGTCGGCCTGTCCTTCTCGGGCGTGCCGGAGCGCCTGCTGATCCCCTTCGACGCGGTGACGACGTTCTTCGACCCTTCCGTCCAGTTCGGCCTGAAGTTCGAGACACAGGGTGACGCGGAGGAGGCCGGAGCCTCGCCGGCGGAACTGGCCCCGGTAGCCACGCCTGCCCCCGCCAAGGTCGTCCCTGCCGCCGTACCGGCCCTGAAGTCGCGTGCGGCGGCAACGGAGGCGCCCGACGAAAAGGGCGACGAAGCCGCGACTGCCGACACCGATGATGACGGCAAGGGCAGCGC
This sequence comes from Allobosea sp. CER48, assembly GCF_044752385.1. Classification (NCBI taxonomy): domain Bacteria; kingdom Pseudomonadati; phylum Pseudomonadota; class Alphaproteobacteria; order Hyphomicrobiales; family Alloboseaceae; genus Allobosea; species Allobosea sp. CER48. Next base: position 1,191 of record NZ_JBIWYK010000386.1, read on the forward strand.
CCAGGTCGTCAGCCTCGACTCCTTCCGCAAGAAGACCTGACGGACCCCTCCCCATGACCGAGACGCGCACCGAAACCGATTCCTTCGGCCCTATCGCGGTGCCTGCGGATCGATACTGGGGAGCTCAGACGCAGCGCTCGCTTGAGAATTTCAGGATCGGCGGCGAGCGTGAGCGCATGCCCCTGCCGCTCATCCATGCTCTCGTCCTGGTCAAGAAGGCCGCCGCCCATGTCAACGCCCGGCTCGGCTTGCTCGACCAGCGCGTCGCCGGCGCGATCGGGCACGCTGCGGATGAGGCCCTAGCCGGCAAGTTCGACGGCCATTTCCCGCTGGTGATCTGGCAGACCGGTTCCGGTACGCAATCCAACATGAACGCCAACGAGGTGTTGGCGAACCGGGCCAACGAGCTGCTTGGCGCCGGCCTCGGCGCCAAGAGCCCCGTCCACCCCAACGACCACGTCAATCGTGGCCAGTCGTCGAACGACTCGTTCCCGACCGCCATGCATGTCGCCGCGGTCCTCGAGATCAGCCGCAAGCTGCTTCCGGCGCTACGCAATCTCGAAAAGGCGCTCAACGCCAAGGCCGATGCCTTCAGGCATCTCGTCAAGATCGGCCGCACCCATCTGCAGGATGCCACGCCCGTCACGCTCGGCCAGGAATTCTCCGGCTATGCCATGCAGCTCCATCTCGGCATCGGCCGTATCGAGGCCGCGCTCGGCGGGCTTTATGCGCTGGCACAGGGCGGCACGGCCGTCGGCACCGGCCTGAACACCCATCCCGACTTCGCGGTGCTCTTTGCCAAGGAAGTCGCGACCCTGACCGGCCTGCCCTTCCGCACGGCCGAGAACAAGTTCGAGGCGCTGGCGAGCCACGGTGCTCTCGCAGCGGCTCATGGTGTGCTGGCGGCGCTGGCCTCCGATCTGTTCAAGATCGCCAACGACATCCGCCTGATGGGCTCCGGCCCGCGCTCGGGCCTCGGCGAGATCAGCCTGCCCGAGAACGAGCCGGGCTCGTCGATCATGCCCGGCAAGGTCAACCCTACCCAGGCCGAGGCGCTGACGATGGTTGCGACCCAGGTGCACGGCAACCAGGCCACGATCGGCTTCGCCGCGAGCCAGGGGCATTTCGAGCTCAACGTCTTCAAGCCGGTGATCGGCGCCGCCTTCCTGCAATCCGTCCGGCTGCTTGCCGATGCGGCTGACAGCTTCCGGACCAACTGCGTCGACGGCATCGAGGCCAACGAGACGCAGCTCAAGGAACTGCTGTCGCGTTCGCTCATGCTGGTGACGGCGCTTGCGCCGGCGATCGGCTACGACAAGGCTGCGAACATCGCCAAGGCCGCCCATCACAATGGCACGACGCTGCGCGACGAGGCGCTCAAGGCCGGCGTCGACGCCGATCTCTTCGACAGGACGGTCAAGCCAGAGCAGATGCTCGGCCCGGCCTGACACGGGTTTCGCCCATGGCCGAGATCATCAACCTCCGACGCGCGCGCAAGCAGAAGGCGCGGGCGGAAGCGGACAAGGCGGCCGAGCAGAACCGCATCAGCTTCGGCCGGACCAAGGCGGAGCGCAGCCTTGCCGAGGCCGAGCGTGACAAGGCGGCGCGCCATGTCGAAGGCCACAGGCTCGGCCGCGACGACAAGGAGCCGGAGCCGACATGAGCTCCGGGCGCAAGCGCTCGCTCAGCATCGCAGGCCATCGCACGAGCATCTCGCTGGAGAGCGAATTCTGGGACGCGCTGAAGGACATCGCCGTGACGGAGGGCCGCCCGGTCGCCGCCCTGGTCGCCGACATCGACTCCGGCCGCGGCGAACTCAATCTCTCCTCGGCCTTGCGCCTGCATGCCCTCGCCCATTACCGCCGGCTGGCCGAGGGG
>NZ_JBIWYK010000387.1:0-3046 GCF_044752385.1 Allobosea sp. CER48
GCAACGCATCGGCAAAGCGCCGTGCCGCCAGGTCGGGATGCGGTGCCATGATCAGCCCGACGGCGAGCTCGAACAGCGGCGGCAACCCCTCCGCCGGGCCGAGACGGCGCAGCGATGGCGGTGTCGCGCTCTCTGTAATCGCCGCCACGCAGAAGCCCGCCTCGACGGCGGACAGTACGCCCGAAGTATGCGAGCAGGAGAACACCAGCCGATGCGCCTTTCCGGCCGTGCTGAGCGCGGCCAGGATGCGCGGCCGGGCGCGGCATCCCTCCGAGAACAGGGCGATCGGCAGCGTCTCCTGCAGCTCGGGCCGATGACCGCGCGCCGCCACCCAGACAAGCGGCTCGCGCCGCAGCACCTCTCCCATCGGCTTGTTGGGATCCTGCGTGACGACGGCGAGATCATACTCGCCGGCCAGCAGCGCCGGCTCGATGCGCTTCGACAGGTCGCAGCGCACTTCCAGCTCCACCTTCGGATGCTCGGCAGCGAAGCGCGCGATCAGCGGCCGCAGATAGGCGTCCATGTAGTCGTCGGGGATGCCGATGCGCAGCCGCCCCGATGGCGTGTCGCCCGCGAGATCGGCGAGCGCCTCGCGCTCGACCGCGAGCAGGCGCCGCGCGTGCGCGATCAGCCGCTCGCCGGCATCGGTCGGCGTCACGCCGCGGCGCGAGCGCTCGAGCAACTTGTGGCCGAGTTGGCTCTCCAGATCCTGGATGCGCACCGAGATCGCCGACTGCGTCCGGCCGAGCCGCGCGCTGGCCGCGGTGAAGCCTCCGGTCTCCGCCACGGCCACGAGCATGCCGAGCGCCGCAAGGTCGAAATGAACGGTCATGGCGAGCCTCCGTGCCGTGTGCGGCTTCGATCGATTTTAAGAATGGTTAAATCAGAATAATCCGTTTTTCCGATGCAAGGAAGCGCCCTATATCGGCGCCTGAACGAGGCCGGGCCGGCCGCATCGTTGCGGCCGAAGCGGACCTCAGGAACCGTCAGAAAACATCATGTCCGCTCCCGCGATTCCCGTCCGGCCCGCATCGCCTGCGCTTGCGATGTTCATCACCCTGCTCGCAGGTGCGACCTTCATCGGCTTTTCCGGCATCTTCGTGCGCCTCGCCGATGTCGGCCCCGCCGCGGCCGGCTTCTGGCGCATGGTGTTCGCGCTGCCGGTCCTCGTCGCATGGACGGCGCTGGAGCAGCGCAAGCCCGCGGGCGACAAGGCCCGCGGCGGCGCTTTCGGCGCGGTCGCACTGGCCGGGCTGACCTTCGGCATCGACGTTACGCTCTACAACGCGGCTCTCGGCCATACGACGATCGCCAATGCCTCGCTGCTCGGCAATCTCGCGCCGGTCGGCGTCGTGCTCGGCGGCTGGCTACTGCTGGGCGACAGGCCCTCGCGGCGCATCCTGGGCGCGCTGATGCTGGCGATCGCAGGCGCGTTGCTGCTCGTCTTGCCGAAGTTCACCGGTGAGGCCCGGGTCTCGGGCAACCTGCTCGGAGACAGCCTCGCCGTCGGCGCCGCGATGTCGTACGCGGCCTATATCCTCGCGGTGCGTCGAGCCCGCGACCGGGCCGGCGCCGGCTATGTCAGCCTCGTCTCCAGCGTGGTCTGCGCGGTGTTCTGTCTGGCGGCAGCGCTGGCCCTCGGCGAGAGTGTCATCCCGGGGAGCCTGCAGGGCTGGCTCGCGGTCATCGGCCTCGGCCTTGTCTCTCACGCGCTCGGCCAGGGGCTGATCACACTCTCGCTCGGCAGCTACGGCGCAAGCGCCGCCTCGCTCGTGATGGTATGGCCGGCGCTGGTCAGCGTGCTCGCCGCCTGGGCACTGTTCGGCGAGCAGCCGACACCGGTGCAGGCCTTCGGCGGCGTCGCCATCCTGGCCGCCGTGCTGATGGTCCGGCGGGGCTGAGCCCTGCGCTCAGGCTCGCTTCACACCGTAATGCAGGATCACGGTGCCGTTCGTCAGCGGCCGCGCCGAAAGGAGGGCGAAACTGCGCTTCTCAGGCCCGGCCTTGAAGAAGGGCGTCCCCTGCCCGATCGTGACCGGAGCGACGGCAAGCATGAGCTCGTCGACCAGCCCGGCTGCCAGCAGAGCCTCGGTCAGCTCCGCGCTGCCGAAGACATAGATGTCCTTGCCCGGCTCCGCCTTGCGGCGCGTGAGTTCGCCGACGATGTCAGCCGTCACCGTGGTGTTGTTCCAGTCCGATCTGGTCAGGCTTCGTGACGCCACGAGTTTCGGCAAGGCGTTCATGAAGACCTTGGTCTCGCCCTCCTCCTCGGCGGACGTCCAGTAGGCCTTCATCCCCTCGTAGGTGACGCGGCCGAAGACCAGCAGCCCGGCCTTGCGCCCGAAATCGCTGCTGAGTTCGCTCAGCTCGTCACCCCACGCATCGCTGTGAAAGCTGAGATCCCACTTCTCCTTGCCTTCGAAGAGCCCGTCCAGCGTCATCAGATTCCAGATGATCAGCTTGGCCATCGCATTCTCCTGTCGCACGATCCATAGACCGATTGCGATTTGCAACTGGTTGATGGATAGCGGAACCGATTTTATATCGCAAGCAGTTTCGGAGACGAGCATGCGTGAAACCGGCCGTTCGGGCTGTCCGATCAATCTGACGCTGGAGATCCTGGGCGATCGCTGGAGCCTGATCGTCCTGCGCGACATCATGTTCGGCAACCGCCGGCATTTTCGCGAGCTGATGGCGAAATCGGATGAGGGCATCGCCTCCAACATCCTGGCCGACCGGCTGAAGCGGCTGGTCGAGCGTGGACTGCTATCGCGGCGCGACGACGCCAGCCACAAGCAGAAGGCGATCTACAGCCTCACCGAGATGGGCATCGCGCTCGTCCCTGTCTTCGCCGCGATGGGCGACTGGGGCCGCCGCTTCCTGCCGGTGACGGAGGCGTTGTCCATCCGCGCCGAGATCCTGGCCGAAGGCGGCCCGGCATTGTGGGAGCGCTTCATGCAGGAGCTCAGGCATCTCCATCTCGATACACCCCCGCCGGTGCATTCGGTGCTCGACGAATTGACCAAGGCCTATCGCGACGCGCTGG
>NZ_JBIWYK010000388.1:0-3036 GCF_044752385.1 Allobosea sp. CER48
CCGGAAGTAGGCGCCTCGCTCACGATGCGGGCGGGTGCCTCGCGGCGCGGATGGCAGCGAAGCGCGGCCACAGGATATTGATGCACAGGCCGGACATGACGAGGCCGGCGGCCATGAACTTCCAGCCGGGCAGTGGCTCGCCGAGCCAGGCAGCGGCCGCGCCCATGCCGAAGATCGGAACGAGCAGCGCGGTCGGCGCGACGGTGGCGGCGGCGTAGCGCGAGAGCAGCCAGCCCCAGACCGCATAACCGAACATGACGTTGCCGACCGCTTGCCAGAGCGCTGCCGCCCAGGCCGCGGGCGGGGCGGTGCTCACCGCCTCGCGCATCGCCGGCCAGCCCTCGACGAGCAGAGACAGGGCGAAGAGCGGCGGAACGGCGAAGAGGCTGGTCCAGACGACATAGGCGAGCATGTCGACGCCGGGGGTGCTGCGGGAGACGATGTTGCCGCCCGCCCAGCACAGCGCGGCCCCCAGGACGAGCATGATCCCGATCGGCGTCGTCGAGCCGTCGGTATGCCAGAGGATCACGCCGATACCGACCGCAGCCAGCAGCAATCCGGCGATCTGGAAGGGCTGTACGCGCTCATGTGTAATCGCGGCCGCCAGCAGAATCGTGAAGAAGGGCTGCGATTGCACCACCAGCGAGGCCAGCCCCGGGGCGATGTAGCCCTTGATGGCGAAGAACAGCAGGCCGAACTGGCCGGCGCCGATCAGGACGCCATAGGCGGCGAGCTTGCTCCACGGCACGGCCGGGCGCTTGAGGAAGAAGACGGCCGGCAGCAGAGCAAAGGTGAAGCGCAGGCAGGCGAAGAGCAGCGGTGGGAAATGCTCGACGCCGATGTGGATGACGACGAAATTGGTGCCCCAGACCACCATGACCGCGAGGGTGAGCAACGCATCGCGCAGGGAAAGGGAGCTGGAGGGCTGCACCGGCTTGGCCACGGCAATGAAAACTGCCGGGGCTATATCATGCTATCTCCGCAGGTCGTTAGGACGACCCGGCATGGCTGAAGCGCCACCTGTTCACGCGCTAGGCCGCGCCTCTGCCGTCAGAGTTCCAGCGTCACCGTGACCGGAACGTGGTCGGACGGGCGCTCCCAGCCCCGCGCCTCGCGCAGGAATGCGAGGTCCCGCAGAGTCGGCTTCAGTGCTTCCGAGAGCCAGATGTGGTCGAGCCGCCGGCCCTTGTTCGAGGCTTCCCAGTCCTGCGCACGGTAGCTCCACCAGGAATAGAGCTTCTCGGGTTCGGGACGGAGCGCGCGGGCCGCGTCGGTCCAGCCGATCTCGCTGCGCAGCTTCTCCAGCGTCGTGGTCTCGATAGGCGTGTGGCTGACGACGTCGAGCAGCTGCTTGTGGCTCCAGACGTCATGCTCGAGCGGAGCGATGTTGAGGTCGCCGAGCAGGATCGCTGGCCGATCGGTCGGCTTCTTCGTCATGCCCCAGGCACCGATCTCGTCGAGGAAGGCGAGCTTGTGCGCGAACTTCTCGTTCTTTTCGGGATCGGGGAGATCGCCGCCGGCCGGGATGTAGAAGTTATGGATGGCGATGCCGGCGGCGGCGCCGGCCGCCTTGTCGAGCGTCACCGTCATGTGCCGGGCGTCGTTGCGGCCGCACATCGACATTGCCTCCTTCTCGCTGAAGGGCAGCTTCGAGACGATCGCGACGCCGTTGTAGCCCTTCTGGCCGATGAAGGCCTGGTGGACATAGCCGAGCTGATGGAAGGCCTTGGCCGGAAATTGCTCGTCCGGCGTCTTCGTCTCCTGCAGGCAGAGGACGTCGGGAGCGTAACGGGTCAGGTACTCGCCGACCATGCCGATGCGCAGGCGAACCGAGTTGATGTTCCAGCTGGTGACGGTGAGTTGCACGCGAGGATTCCGGCCAAGAGGAGGCCGGAAACTGGGTCGGCGCGTCGCAAAAGGCAAGCCCCGTCGCGGCCACACCCTGCCGCGCCAATCAGGTGCCGCTGCGCGTCGTCAGAGCGTACGCTGGTAGTCGATCACGAAGTTCTTCGGATCGGGCCGGCGGCGCGTGTCGAGATTGTAGAGCGAGACCGAGGTTTCATAGCCTTGCGGATCGACCACGATCCATTGCCGAAGCTCGTTGGCGAGGAGGTCGAACTTCAGCGTGATCTTGGAAGTCCCGCCGAGCGTGGAGCGATCCTCGATTCGGACGGACAGGATGTCGCCATCGACACTGGCACCCTTCAGCGTGCCTTCGCGCGCCAGATCCATGCGCTCGCGCACCAGGAACTTCAGCGGCGTCTGGCCGATCGAATAGATGTCCTGCGTCGCCAGGCGCTTGTCCCTGACCGCGACGGAAGTGCCGTCGGAGATGACCTCCGTGGTGGTCGGCGGCTCGTATTCGAAACGCATCTTGCCGGGGCGCTGGATATAGATGCGCCCCTCGAGCCGCCGGCCATTGGCGGCGAACTGGATGAAATTGCCCTGAAGGGTGGTGAAGCTGTTCAGATAGGTATTGAGCCGCTCGATCGCCTCTTCCTGCGTGGCCGGCGCGGCGGGCTTTCCCTTCGCCGGCGTAGGCGCCGGGGCGGCTTGTGCCGTATCGGAAGACGGCGCCGCGCTCGTCACGGCGGCCGGCTGCGCAGCCGGCGCTTCGGTCGCGGCGCTGCGCGCCATCCCGAGATTCGCCGGGCGCGGTGGCGGCAGGACGAGCCGCGGAGAGGCAGGCTTGGCCACGGGCTTTGATGGCTGCTGCTGGAGCTGGAGCGGCTGGGCCATCACGGGCACAGCCGCCATCACGCAGCCTGAAGAGATGGCCGCCAAAAGCGCAGTCCGGACCGCCTGGGTCAATCTTTCGAGCAAGGCTGCTCCATTCATGTGCCGCGGCCATCCCCATGCCGAAGCCTGCAAGCGCGTCGTTGGCAAGAGGATGGGCCGTTGCCGGCCTGCCGAACGCTCAACGCGTGATCTGCAACCGAAGTTGCAGCATCGTCATGGCAATTTGAGGACTGAGGCCTGTGGCCGCAAGGGTTTGGCTCGGCCTGTCTGGCTCATTCGTCGTACTGGTTCTGTGTT
>NZ_JBIWYK010000389.1:0-3028 GCF_044752385.1 Allobosea sp. CER48
TGGGACAGGCTGATGCGGGGCAGCGGCAGCAGCGCAATTTCGGCGCGCTCGATGCTCTTGACGACGAAGCCCGTCTTCTCCTCGACGGCGGCGACCGCGCTGCGCTGGACTCGGTCGAGCGCGAGATCCCACGACTGCACGCCGAGCAGGCCGAGAATGGCGGCAAGACTGAAAGCGAGGATCGCTATGCGTCTGGTCATGGACTTCCGAATCAGCACTGGGCCGAAAGTCAGCCAGCCCCCTGGCGGCGCTTGGTGTAGGCCGATGAAGATGGCTTGTCGAGGCCGGGTGTCCGGCTATCCCGCACGACTTGCACCGGTTTTGGCCAGAACCATGGCCGGATAGAGGCCGGCGAGAATGATCAGGAGGGCGGCGAGCGCCCCTTCCTCGAAGACGCCGCGCGAGGCCTGGCCGTAGACCACCGTAGCCAGCGTATCGAGGTTGAGCGGCCGCAGCAGCAGCGTCGCCGGCAATTCCTTGAGGCAGTCGACGAAGACGAGCAGCGCGGCGCTCGCGACGGCCGGGCGCATCAGCGGCCAGTGAATCCGGTGCAGGATCTCGGGCTGGCCGGCGCCGAGCGCACGGGCCGCATCGTCGATGCGGGGCGAGACGCGGCTGAGGCCGCTCTCCACGCCGGAGACGCCGATCGCGAGGAAGCGCACGACATAGGCGATCACCAGCGCGGCGCCAGAGCCGATCAGAAGCAGCCCCGGCTTGATGCCGAAGAGCGCGGTGATTGCGCTCGCCAGCGCATTGTCGAAAGCGGCGATCGGGATCAGCAGGCCGAGGGCGAGCACGGTGCCGGGCACTGCGTAGCCGAGCGAGGCCAGGCGGGCGAGGGGGCGCAGCCAGCTTTCGCGGCCGGCGCGGCTGGCCGTGGCGATGCCGAGGCCCAGCAGCAGGACGACGACCGAGGCGATGCCCGCGAGCAGGACGGCGTTGCCAAGGAGGCGCAGAAGCCTGGCGTCGAACTGCGCGATCAGCCCGCGCTGCAGGATTTCGGTGGCGAGGTAGCCGATCGGCAGAATGGCGCCGAACAGGACTGGCAGGGCGCAGGCGATCGCGGCCAGAATGGCCGCGCGGCGGCGCAGCGGTCTGCGGCCGACCGGGCGCGGCTGGCGCACCGGCAGGGCAAAGCGGCGCTGCCCGCGCAGGCGCGCTTCCGCCCAGATCAGCAGGAAGACGACGAGCAGCATCACGCAGGCGATCTGCGCGGCACCGGGCAGGGAGCCGCGATTGATCCAGGTCGTATAGATCGAGAGCGTGAGCGAGCGGACGCCGAGATACTCGGTCGCGCCGATGTCGTTCAGCGTCTCGAGCAGGACCAGCGTCAGCCCCGCGGCGAGAGCCGGCCGCGCCAGCGGCAGGCCGATCCGCCAGAACAGCCGTCCGGGCGTGGCGCCGAGATTGCGCGCGGCCTCGACGATGGTCGCTCCCTGGATGCTGAACAGGGCGCGGGTGGTGAGGTAGACATAGGGGTAGAGCACGATCGCCATGATCGCGATCGCACCCGGCAGATTGCGCGGGTCGGGAAACCAGTAGTCACGCAGCGTGCGCCAGCCGGTGACGCCGCGCAACGCGCTCTGCAAGGGCCCCTGGAAGCCGAGGAACTCGACATAGATATAGGCGGTCAGATAGGTCGGCAGCGCCAGCGGCAGCACGAGCAGCCAGTCGAAATGGCGCCGGCCGGGAAACTCGAATTGCGTGACGAGCCAGGCGGTTCCGACGCCGAGCACGGCGCAGACGAGGCCGACGCCCCCCAGCAGCAGGCCGGTCTGGACGAGGACGGCCGGCAGCACGTTGGCGGCGAGATGTGGCCAGATCTCCGCGGCCTGCGACGAGGACAGGGCCGTCGCGAGCAGCGCCAGCAGCGGCGCCAGCACGAGCGCGCCGCCAATCAACGAGGCCAGGGCAAAACGCGTCGACGGCCGCCACGTGAATGGCGGCCGTCGCGAAGTGCCGAGCGGAGCGCTCAGGCTCAATTGTCGAAACCGACCTTGTCGACGAGATCGGCGGCGGCCTTGCGCTGCTTGGCAACCTCCGAGAGAGGCAGCTTGTCGGGGGTGATCGTGCCGAGCAGCTTCACCGCGGTCGAGTCCGTGACGGCGGTGTTGACCGGGAACTCGAAGTTGCCGTTGGCATAGAGCGCCTGGGCCTTCTCGCCGAGCATGTACTCGACCAGCTTGACGGCGTTGTCCTTGTTCGGGGCGTTCTTGGCCAGCGCAGCGGCCGAGACGTTCACATGGGTGCCGCCGTTGGCGAAGGTGGTCTTGAGTGGCTTGATCGCGTCGAACCAGCCCTTCTGCTCGTTCTTCGCCTGGCTCATCAGGCCGATGTAATAGGTGTTGATCACGGCGATGTCGCAGAGGCCGGACTGGATGTCACGGGCCACGTCACGGTCGCCGCCGCCGGGCTTGCGGGCGGCGTTCGCGCGCAGCGCCTTGAGGTAGGCTTCCGTCTTCTCCGGGCCGTTATGGGCGATGTAGGCGGCGAAGAGGGCGTTGTTGTAGGGGTGCTGGCCGGCGCGGATGCAGAACTTGCCCTTCCACTTCGGGTCGGCGAGGTCCTCATAGGTGATGGCGTCCTGATTGACGCGGTCCTTCGATACCACGACGACGCGGGCGCGCTTGGTCAGGGTCACCCAGTTGTTGTCCGGGCGCAGCTGTGCGGGAACGATCTTGTCCACGGTCTGCGACTTGATCGGCTGCGTGATGCCGGCGTCGACCGCGGCATTGATCTCGCCGACATCGACCACGAGCATGACGTCGGCCGGGCTGTTGGCGCCCTCGGCGCGGATGCGTTCCTGGAGGCCGTCCTTCAGGAAGACGGCGTTCACCTTGATCCCGGTGTCCTTGGTGAAAGCTTCGAGCGCGGGGTTGAGCAGCGCGGGCTCGCGCGTCGTGTAGAGGTTGACTTCCTGGGCCAAGGCCGGCGCGGCCAGGAGGCAGGACGACAGTGCCAGGGCGTGGAGATGTGATTTTCCGATCATTCTTGGGCTCCGTCGGTTTATGGCGCCAAAAGCGCGACG
>NZ_JBIWYK010000390.1:0-3020 GCF_044752385.1 Allobosea sp. CER48
CGATAATCGATGCACTCATCGGGAAAGGCCTCCGGCGCAGGGCGCCGGAGGCCTTTTTTTTGCTCAGAAGGTGACCTTGTCCTTGATCTCTGCCTCGACATTCGAGGGCAGGGTGCCGCGTTTCACCAGATCGGCGAAGTCCTTGAACTTTGCCTTGTTGCGCTCCTCGATGATCTTCTTGGAGCGGGCCTCGCCGATGCCCTTCAGCGTATCCAGCTCGGCGGCGGTGGCCGTGTTGATGTTGATCTTCTTGGCCTGGGTGGCCGCGGGCTGCGCCGCCGCCGGCGTCGCAGGCTTGGTCGCTGGCGCTGCCTGCGACGACGGGGCAGCGGGGGCCGTCACCGGAGCTGCGGGCTTGGCGGCAGGAGCAGGCTGCGTCGCCGTCTGGGCGAAGGCCTGGCCGCCCATTGCGGCAAGCGCGACGAGGGGAAGCAGGAAACGGGACATCGTCATGGCATGGACCTCGCTGGGTCGGTCCGGAAACGTCGCATCCGCCGGGGGCCGGGTCCCGCCGTCGGACGACGCTGGCGGCGCGAGGCCGTTCAGCGTGCCGCAACTGGCTCGCCGGGAGATGGCAGGCCGCGATGCGACGACGTGAATAGACGCCTTCCGGTTTGAACGGTCTCAGAATGGCGCGTTCACCGGACAGTCATGTCCCAGGCGCTCTCAGCGGGCGAAGAATTCGCTGACGCGGCCGACGCCGTAGAGCAGTCCGAAGCCCCAGGCGAAGGAGGCGGCCCAGTTCGCGAGCTGGAACGCCCAGAACGGCATGTTGACGATGCCGGCCACGATCGCGATCACCGCTCGCAGCGGCCCGAAGAAATGGCCGATCAGGATGCTGGCGAAGCCCCATTTCTCGAAAAACGCGTGGCCGCGATCCAGGAGCTGCGGGTTCTTGGTGAAGGGCCAGTAGTCGTGGACGCGAGGGCCGAGGATGAGCCCCGCCCAGTAGGATACCCAGAACCCGCTGCCGGCGCCGAGCGAGGCCGCGAGCGCCAGCGGCACGAGGTTGAGCCCCGAAGCACCCGCGACGGCGCCGAAGGTCGTGAAGAACACGGTCGCCGGGATGAGCCAGGACAGAATCGCGACGCACTCGGCAAAGGCGACAGCGAAGACGATCGGAATCGCCCATTGCTGATGGGCCTGCATGAAGTCCACGAGCGCCTTCATGGCTTGTTCGAGTTCGGCCATGGCGTTCGGCTCGGCTCCTGCGGGGTCGGGTCGGTCCCGCCATATGGCCGGGTCGGCGGGGCGATGCAAGCGACCGGCCGCCGCAGGGGCGGCTGCCGTTGCCTTCCCCGGACGATTGCCTATTAAATCCGGCAACGCGGAAAAGCTGATGGCGCCGCAAGCGGTTGCCGACGGGGAAACGGATTTCATGGAGTTGCAGGATCGCCCGCATGCGAATGCGGGGGCAGGGCCGGTTTCGTCGGATGACCCGGCGGTCGCGCTCGGCGGCGTCGATATCACCTTCCATCTCGCCGATGGCGGCCGCTACCAGGCGGTCAAGGGTATCGACCTCAAGGTTCACCCCGGCGAGTTCGTCTCGATCGTCGGGCCGACCGGCTGCGGCAAGTCCACGCTGCTCAACGCGGCGGCGGGCCTGCTCTCGCCCTCGGCCGGCTCGGTCGGCATCTTCGGCAAGCCGCTTGCGGGCCTGAACCGGCGCGCGGGCTATCTGTTCCAGCAGGACGCGCTGATGCCGTGGAAGACGGCGCTGGAGAACGTGAAGGTCGCGCTGGAGCCGATGGGCGTGCCGGAGCGCGAGGCCGACGAGCGGGCGCGTGAATGGCTCGCCCGAGTCGGCCTGCGCACCTTCGTCGATCGCTATCCGCACATGCTCTCGGGCGGGCAGCGCAAGCGCGTGAGCCTGGCGCAGATGCTGATCCGCAACCCCGAGATCCTGCTCATGGACGAGCCCTTCGGGCCGCTCGACGCGCAGACCCGGCAGATCATGGGCAACCTGCTGCTCGACCTGTGGTCGCGCGATCGCAAGGCGCTGATGTTCGTGACCCACGACCTGGAGGAGGCGATCGCGCTGTCCGACCGGGTGGTCGTCATGTCGGCCGGGCCCGCGGCGGGGATCGTCGCGGATTACAGGGTCGACCTGCCGCGCCCGCGCGACATCGCCGATATCCGGCTGGAAAAGGCCTTTCACGAGATCCACCGCGACATCTGGGCCTCGCTGCGCGTCGAGGTGCAGAAGGCCTATGCGATGGGCGAGGGGCGCGAGCTCGTCGGAGGAGATGCATCATGAAACGGATGAAGCTCCTTTCGCTGCAGGTGCTGGTGATGATCGTCTTCCTGGCGGTCTGGCATGTGGTCACGACTACGAGCCTGTTCGGCGATGTTAAGACGATCCAGTTCTTTTTCTCGACACCATCGGCGGTGCTGGCTCGCACCTTCAGGCAGCTCACCAGCGCTGACATCTACTGGCATCTCGGCATTACCCTGACAGAGACGGTGCTGGCCTTCGTGATCGGCTCGCTCGCCGGCATCCTGTTCGGTTTCGCCTTCGCCCGGCGCGAGCTGCTCTCGGCGGTGTTCGACCCCTATATCAAGGCGGCGAACGCCCTGCCGCGCGTCGTGCTGGCGCCGATCTTCGCGCTCTGGTTCGGGCTGGGAATCTGGTCGAAGGTGGCGCTCGGCTTCACGCTCGTCTTCTTCATCGTGTTCTTCAACGTCTACCAGGGCGTGCGCGAAGTCTCGCCGACGATCCTGGCCAATGCCCGCATGCTCGGCATGAACGAGCGCCAGCTCTTCAAGCATGTCTACTGGCCGTCGGCGCTGACCTGGATGTTCTCCAGCTTGCACACCTCGGTCGGCTTCGCGCTGGTCGGCGCTGTCGTCGGCGAATATCTCGGTTCCTCCGCCGGTCTCGGCTACAAGATCCACGAGGCCGAGAGCGTCTTCGACGTGACCGGCGTGTTCTCGGGCATGCTGATCCTGGCGATCTTCGTCATTGCCATCGATGCGCTGGTCACTCTGATCGAGAAGCGGCTCCTGGTCTGGCGGCCGGT
>NZ_JBIWYK010000391.1:0-3010 GCF_044752385.1 Allobosea sp. CER48
AGCGCCCCGGCTCCGACCAACGTCTCCCGCGACGCGCTGGTGGGCCGCTGGGGCATCGCCTCCTTCCACACCGAGAAGGACCGCAAGCGCACGGAGGCCGAGGCTCGGGCCCAGTGCAAGCAGCCCTACACGATCACCAAGGGGCCGGGCGACGGGGTGATGATGCACGTTGCCGATGATCCCAAGCCCTACGAGCTCAGGCTGAAATCCGGGGCCGGCGGCAAGACCTATGTCGGCTTCGAGGCACCCGCCGGCGATCCGCAGGATCGCGAGATCCTGTCCGTGTCGCAGAAGGAACTGGTGATGCGTTTCGTCGATCCGGACGCGAACCGGCGCTACGGCACCTTCATCTACAGCCGCTGCTGATCTGGAGCTGACGAGACATGAACCTCTCAAGGACCTTCGCCGGCATCGGCCTCGCCTGCCTGCCGCTGCTCGCGCTCTCCGGCTTCTCGCTGGCACAGCCTCGCCCGGCCGCAGCGATGAAGGAGACGATGGAGATCGGCGACGAGCCCGGCCGCGTTTCCACCGAGGAGGTCAGCATCACCGAGGGGCCCTATGCCCGTCAGATGGTGCTGTTCCGCTCCAACGAGGCGCCAGGCACCGTGGTGATCCATTCGGGCGAGCGCTTCCTCTATGTGGTCCAGGGCAACGGCCGTGCCCTGCGCTACGGCATCGGCGTCGGCCGCGAGGGCTTCACCTGGTCCGGCCAGGTCCAGGTCAGCCGCAAGTCCGAATGGCCCGACTGGCGCCCGCCGCCGGAAATGCTGCAGCGCCAGCCCTATCTGCCGCGCTTCATGGCCGGGGGCCCGGGCAATCCGATGGGCGCGCGTGCGCTCTATCTCGGTTCGACCGTGTTCCGGGTGCATGGCACCAACCAGCCGGAGACCATCGGCCAGGCCATCTCGTCCGGCTGCTTCCGGCTCGCCAATGGCGACATCGTCGATCTCTATGAGCGCGTCCCCGTCGGGACCAAGGTCATCATCCGCCACAACGCCACGCTCTGACCAGCGCAGTGCGCAACCGAATCCGAAGGGGGAAGAGAGCTATGTCCACGGCCTCATGGTTTCGCCTGCCCGGCCTCGCTGCCGGCGCCGCGCTCGCTGCCCTGTCGGCAGCGCCGGTGGGAGCGGGCACGCTCGAGACGGTGAAGCAGCGCGGCACGCTTCAATGCGGCGTCAGTGAAGGCGTGCTCGGTTTCTCGGCGAAGGACGCCGAGGGCAAATGGAGCGGCTTCGACGTCGATTTCTGTCGCGCCGTCGCCGCCGCGGTTCTGGGCGACGCGACCAAGGTCGCCTTCACGCCGCTTTCCGCCAGCGAGCGCTTCGATGCGCTGAAGGGCGGCAAGGTCGATCTGCTCGCACGCAACTCGACCTGGACGCTCGGGCGCGAGGCGGAGCTCGGGCTGGCCTTTGCCGGCATCACCTATCATGACGGGCAGGGCTTCCTGGCGAAACGCGCCCTCAAGGTCGATAGTGCCCTTTCACTCGACAAGGCCAAGATCTGCGTCGAGACCGGGACCACGACCCAGCTCAACCTCGCCGACTTCTTCAAGGCCAATTCCATGACCTATGAAGAGAAGGCCTATCCCAGCGCGGCGGAGGCCTTCGCAGCCTTCGAAGGCGGGCAATGCGACGTGCTGACGCGCGACCAGTCGGCCTTGCATGGCGAGCGCCTGAGGCTCGCCAAGCCGGCCGAAGCGATCGTGCTGCCTGACGTGATCTCGAAGGAACCGCTCGGACCGGTGGTGCGCAGCGACGATTTTCCGTGGTTCAATGTGGTGAAGTGGGTGAACTTCGCTCTGGTGAACGCCGAGGAGCTCGGCATCGCCACCAGCAATATCGACGAGGCCCTGAAATCCCAGAAGCCCGACGCGCGGCGCTTCACCGGAGCCGAGGGCGGCTTCGGCAAGGCCATGGGTCTCGACCCAGACTGGGCGATCCGCGCGGTGAAGGCCTCCGGCAACTATGCCGAGATCTACGAGCGCAACCTCGGAACCGGCTCGAAGCTCGGCATCCCGCGCGGCCTCAATCAGCTCTGGAGCATGGGCGGCGTGCTCTACGCTCCGCCGCTGCGCTAGCCTTTGGAACACGCAGGCGACGACTGCACCGAGAGCGGGCCGCTGCCCGTTCTCGACGTCTCTGCTGTTGACCCGGTCCGGGGGCTTCCTCGAGGCGGGAACAAGTCGAAATCCCGCTCCTGCACGGGCTCTGCCCGTCCGGGTGCCCGGCCATGACCGCATCGTCTGAAGTCGCTGGAAAGAAGGTGGTGGGGGAAGCAGGACTCGAACCTGCGAAGGCATAGCCAGCGGATTTACAGTCCGCCCCCTTTGCCGCTCGGGACATTCCCCCGCCTGCGCCCTTGATCGGCCCATTGAGCCAAGGGCCACCGGATATGTCGCTTTCGCGACGACCGGCAGGCGCGGCCGGACTTATGGTGACCGGGCCGCCCCCTGTCAACGGCAAAAAGATCGAAGCTGTGAATTCCCTGCGTCGAGAGGCCGGCGGACGGCATTCAGTTCCCGGCGCCGACGCGCTGGAGGACGAAGTCGGCGCGAGCTTCCACGCTCGCTTGCGGCAGAGCGACGAGATCGTAGCCGTAGCGTGCATAGGTCCGGGCCATCACGGCGTGGGTTCGCTGCGCCTCGGCGAAATCCTGCCTGCGCTCCTCGTCTTGTTCGAAGATCGCTGGCCATGGCGGGGCGATGAACACCAGCCGGCGATAGCGGAGGCGTTCGGCGGCCTCCTCCAGCTGACGCGGCACCGGCAAGCCGCAGAGCGTCAGATAGCCCACGATATCCGGGAGGCCGCGGTCGAAGAACACCAGTCCTTCCCGGCGCCTCGCCTCGTCATGGCTGCGCAGGTCTGCGGCCAGCATCAACTCGCCGAAGAGCGCGCTATTCTTCCACGGCAGTCCTTCGCCGCCAGCCGCCTGCTGCTCGCGGATGATCGCCCGCCCGGCTTCGGCCTGCACGGCATGCCCGCGTTTGGCCAGAGCCTCGATCAGCGTC
>NZ_JBIWYK010000392.1:0-3003 GCF_044752385.1 Allobosea sp. CER48
CGATCACGTCAGAGCTGCGATCCGGCCGCTCCATGGCGGACACCCGAATCACCCCCACTGTAATCATCGCTGGAGTCCGTCAGGAAGTGCTTAATCGCGGGTAAATGCCGAGATTTTCGGGCAAGACGCCCGCCTCATCGCAGATTATCAAGGGCTAGCCCTTCGACCTGCGATACCCACAACCCGTAGTGCCCCGGGAACCGATTCCATAATGGCACAGGCATAAAAAAAGGCCCGGCTGGTGCCGGGCCTTCGGAGATCGCGCTCGGGGGCGTGTCAGTAGCGGTAGTGCTCGGGCTTGAACGGGCCGGCCTGCGGCACGCCGATGTACTTCGCCTGGGCATCGTTGAGCTTGGTCAGCTTGGCGCCGACCTTGGCGAGGTGGAGCGCAGCGACCTTCTCGTCCAGGTGCTTCGGCAGGGTGTAGACGTTGTTCTCGTAGTTGGCGTGGTGGTTCCACAGCTCGATCTGGGCGAGCGTCTGGTTCGAGAACGAGCAGGACATCACGAAGGACGGGTGGCCCGTGGCGTTGCCGAGGTTCACCAGGCGGCCTTCCGACAGCAGGATGATGCGCTTGCCGTCGGGGAACTCGATCTCGTCGACCTGCGGCTTGACGTTGTCCCACTTGAAGTTCTTCAGGCCGGCGACCTGAATCTCCGAGTCGAAATGGCCGATGTTGCAGACGATGGCGCGGTGCTTCATCGCGCGCATATGGTCGACGGTGATGACGTCGAGGTTGCCCGTGGCGGTGCAGAAGATGTCACCGCGCGGCGCGGCGTCTTCCATCGTCACGACCTCATACCCTTCCATCGCGGCCTGAAGGGCGCAGATCGGGTCGATCTCGGTGACGAGGACGCGGCAGCCGGCCTGGCGCAGCGAGGCGGCCGAGCCCTTGCCGACGTCGCCATAGCCGGCGACGACCGCGACCTTGCCGGACATCATGACGTCGGTGCCCCGGCGGATCGCGTCGACGAGCGACTCGCGGCAGCCATAGAGATTGTCGAACTTCGACTTGGTGACGCTGTCGTTGACGTTGATCGCCGGGAACGGCAGGCGGTTGGCCTTGGCGAGTTCGTAGAGGCGATGCACGCCCGTGGTGGTCTCCTCGGAGACGCCCTTGATCGCGGCGCGGGTCTTGGTGAACCAGCCCGGATTGGCCTTGAGCTGGCGCTTGATCAGCGCGAAGAAGATCGTCTCTTCCTCATTACCCGGCTTGTCGAGGAAGGCGGCGTTGCCGGCCTCGGCCTCGGCGCCGAGGATGATCAGCATGGTCAGGTCGCCGCCATCGTCGAGGATCATGTTCGGCGTGCCGCCGTCGCCCCAGGTGGCGGTCTTCAGCACGTACTCCCAGTACTCCTCCAGCGTCTCGCCCTTGATGGCGAAGACCGGGGTGCCGGTCGCGGCGATCGCGGCGGCGGCATGATCCTGGGTCGAGAAGATGTTGCAGGAGGACCAGCGCACGTCGGCGCCGAGTTCCTTCAGCGTCTCGATCAGCACGGCGGTCTGGATGGTCATGTGCAGGCAGCCGGCGATGCGGGCGCCCTTGAGCGGGGCCTTGCCCTTGTTCTCGGCGCGGACGGCCATCAGGCCCGGCATCTCGTCCTGGGCCATGTTGATTTCCTTGCGGCCGTAATCCGCAAGCGCGATGTCCTTGACGATGTAATCCGACATGGTGGGCTCCAATCCTGGCACCTGAAACGTGCGGGCTCTCTAGCAGCGCCCGGAGCGGAAGGCAATCAAAGATATAAAGATGTCTTTATATGAACGTCGGCAGGGCGATGATCCCTCGACGGGCCATGCGCCGTCCGACACCACCGCTCGCATGCTGCTCAGCGAAACACGCCCTCGCAACAGCGTAACAAAGAAGCAGATCAAAACGAAAAAGACGCCAAAGGCCTTGGCGAAAGCCGAAAGCGCCTGCGCGTCACGCCACACAGGCCGGCTACTCGCCCTCGCCGAACCTGTCGGCGATCAGGGCAGCCAGCGCGTCCAGGGCTGGCTGCGCCTCGGCCCCCTTGGCGACAATGGTGATCGTCGAGCCGATGCCGGCGCCCAGCGTCAAAACGCCCATGATCGAAGTGGCACCGACCGTCTCGCCGCAGCGGCTCACCGTGATGTCGGCATCGTAGCGGGCGGCACATTGCACGAATTTCGCCGTGGCGCGGGCGTGCAGCCCCTTCTTGTTGACGATCTCGAACTCGCCGTAGAGGGCTCCTGCGGGAATCTCGACGTCGGGGCAGTCACAATCCTCGTCCAAGCCGCCCTCCCCGCTCACGCCCGCTTACTTCCCCGCCAGCACGCGGCTGGCGACGGTGATGTATTTCCGGCCGGCATCCTGCGCGCTGGTCACCGCCTCGTCGAGGGTCTTCTCCTCGCGCACGCTGGCGAGCTTGATCAGCATCGGCAGGTTGATGCCGGCGACAACGTCGATCCGGCCCGGCTCCATCACCGAGATCGCCAGGTTGGAGGGCGTGCCGCCGAACATGTCGGTCAGAAGGATGACCCCGCTGCCGTTCTCGACCTGCTCGACGGCGGCAATGATATCGCGGCGGCGGCTTTCCATGTCGTCATCGGGAGCGATGGCGATCGTCGCCAGATGCGACTGAGGGCCGACGACATGTTCCAGGGCGGCGCGGAATTCCGTCGCCAGATGCCCATGAGTCACAAGGACCAGTCCGATCATTCAATCCAGCACCGGAGAGCGCCCATCGGCGCCCGGACAAGGTCGCGGTTTATGCGGCAGCTGCGAGATAATCGCAAGGTGTCCGCCATTAAACTTGTCGAAATCGTGGTTACGAATCGGCTGCTGTGAATAAGTCGAGCGCGGTCAGGATGAGCCGTTCGTCGCCAACGCGGCCGAAGACCCGCAGGCGCGGCAGGTCCAGGCCCACGAGATTGTCGACCAGATCCTCGGGCTCCGGCATCCGCGCCGGCTCCTCGCCGATCAGGTCGACGACGAGGCGAATGACCGCTGCGCCGGTGAAGGGCTCAGGCGTCAGACCG
>NZ_JBIWYK010000393.1:0-2958 GCF_044752385.1 Allobosea sp. CER48
CTGCGCGTTGGGGTTCAGCGCCCGGAACGCCGGCGTGTCGAGCCCTCCAAAGGGCCCGCCGACATCGATACGCTCGAAATCCTGCCCGACCTCCCCCGCCGCCCAGACCACCTTCTGGACATTGATCGAGCTCAGCCGCCCCCAGATCTTCAGCACGTCCCGGCCCCTTCTCAGGCGAATTCCATGATGACAGCGTCGACGGCGAGCGAGTCGCCCTCGTTTGCCAGGATCTTGGCGATGGTGACGTCCTTCTCGGCGCGCAGCACGTTCTCCATCTTCATCGCCTCGACCATGGCCAGCGGCTCTCCGGCCTTGACCTCCTGCCCGACCGCGACGGCGATCGACTTGACCAGGCCCGGCATCGGGCAGAGCAGGAACTTGCCGGTATCAGCCGCGACCTTCTCCGGCATCAGCGCCGCGAGTTCGGCCTCGCGCAGCGTATAGACATGGGCGTTGGCATAGGCGCCGGCATGGCCGAGCGCGACGCCGTTCAGGATCGGGCGCACCTGCGCCGCGACCTTCACCCCGTCGAGCGTGCCGTGCCAGACCGGCTCACCAGCGCGCCAGTCGCTGACGACGCTGACGGTGCGGCCCGGGAAGGCGATGACGACGGCTTCGCCCTGCTCCGTCACATCGCCCTCGAAGCGCTCGCCCCCGAGTTGCACGATGCGCAGCCGGTCGAAGGAAACCTTGCGCCAGCCTTCCATCTGGGCGGAGACATGGCGCTTGCGCTGGTTCAGGCGATGGTCGCAAGCGATCGCGATCGCTGCCATGCGCTGCGCCGTCTCGCCATGCGGCACCGGCAGAGAGAAGCCTTCCGGGAATTCCTCGGCGATGAAGCCGGTCGAAAGATTGCCGGAAATCCAGCGCGGGTGCTGCATCACCGCCGCGACGAAGGGAATGTTGTGGCGGATGCCGTCGATGGCGAAGGCGTCGAGCGCGCGCGCCTGCGCCTTGATCGCGGCCTCGCGCGTCGGCGCATGCGTGACCAGCTTGGCGATCATCGGGTCGTAATAGATCGAGATCTCGCCGCCCTCGAAGACGCCGGTGTCGTTCCGGACCGTCGCCTCCCCGTCCGGGCCTTCCGCCGGCGGCCGATAGGTCACGAGGCGCCCCGTAGAAGGCAGGAA
Organism: Allobosea sp. CER48; assembly: GCF_044752385.1. NCBI lineage: Bacteria > Pseudomonadati > Pseudomonadota > Alphaproteobacteria > Hyphomicrobiales > Alloboseaceae > Allobosea > Allobosea sp. CER48. The sequence continues at coordinate 1,131 of NZ_JBIWYK010000393.1, forward strand.
GTTGCGGGTCGGGTCCTCGGCATAGACGCGGCTTTCGACCGCCCAGCCATCGAGCTTCACATCGGCCTGCGAGATCGCGAGCTTCTCGCCGAAGGCTACGCGGATCATCTGCTCGACGAGGTCGATGCCGGTGATCATCTCCGTCACCGGATGCTCCACCTGCAGGCGGGTGTTCATCTCGAGGAAGTAGAAGGACTTGTCCTGGCCGGCGACGAACTCGACCGTGCCGGCCGAATCGTAGTTCACAGCCTTGGCCAGCGCGACCGCCTGTTCGCCCATCTTGCGCCGGGTCGCCTCGTCCAGCAGCGGCGACGGCGCCTCTTCCAGAACCTTCTGGTTGCGGCGCTGGATCGAGCACTCGCGCTCGCCGAGATAGATGGCGTTGCCGTGCTTGTCGCCCAGCACCTGGATCTCGATATGGCGGGGATCGACGATGAACTTCTCGACGAAGACGCGGTCGTCGCCAAAGGAGGACGCCGCTTCCGACTTGGCGCGCGCAAAGCCCTCGGCCACCTCGCCGGCCGAATGGGCGATGCGCATGCCCTTGCCGCCGCCGCCGGCTGAAGCCTTGATCATCACGGGATAGCCGATCTCGTCGGCGATCTTCACCGCATGCTCCGGGCTTTCGATGATGCCGAGAAAACCGGGAACCGTCGAAACCTTGGCGGCCGCCGCAGCCTTCTTCGATTCGATCTTGTCGCCCATCGCGGCGATCGCGCCCGGATTGGGGCCGATGAAGACGATCCCGTTATCCTTCAGCGCCTGGGCGAAGGCCTCTCGCTCGGACAGGAAGCCGTAGCCGGGATGCACCGCTTCGGCGCCGGTTTGCTTGCAGGCCGCGACGATCCTGTCGATCAGCAGATAGGACTGGGCGGCGGGAGCGGCACCGATATGGACGGCCTCATCGGCCATCTCGACATGAAGCGCGTCACGGTCGGCGTCCGAATAGACGGCCACCGTCTTGATGCCCATGCGCCGTGCCGTCTTGATGACGCGGCAGGCGATCTCGCCACGGTTCGCGATCAGGATTTTCGAGAACATGCGTGGGCCACTCCCGGCTTCAGACGAACCTGCATAGCCGGGGTGTATGGGACGCCGCAACCGCCGTCCACCAATGCGAAAGTCGGCTGCCCGCCAGACCGTTGTGCGCGGATGCGCAGGTCAGTTGGCGAGCAGGGCCCGGGACGTGCTTCCGGCGGCCGCCTTGGCGATCTCCTTGCCAGCGCCCTTGGCGAAGGCAAAGGCGAGCAGGGTCTCGTCGCAATGCTCGGCCTCGCGAACGATCTCGCTGGCGATGCGCTGGGCCACCGTGGTCGGCCCTTCGCCGGCCGACAGCGTCGGCACCAGCCAATGGGCCTTGTCGCGGTCGATCACGCCCGTCGGGCGGTTTTCCCAGACGGCGAAGTCGACGGCGACCGCCACCAGGTAATCCGCATAGGCCTTGCAGCTTTGCGGCACGGCCCGGTCGAGCGCGACCAGAACATCGATGATGTCGCGGGTCATGACGATGTCGTTCAAGATGTTACGCTGAAGCATCTTGACGTCTTCATCGTCGATCGCGCGACGATCCATCACGCGATCGACGAATTCACGAAGCTCATGGTCCATCATGTTCGAACCCCTGTCCGGCGTTGTTTTTTGCCGGTATGTCCCTGCTGTGGGAACACCATGCACCTCGCCCGGGCATCAGGTGGTTAACGCGCAAATCTGAACGGTTATTCAGGTTAAACGGAACTGAGTCGGCGTGGTTGCGAGGGTGTTACTGCCGCTCCGCGACAGCTCCGGAAGAGCCGAAATCGGACTCGTTCTGCCGCCCGCCCGCAAGCCA
>NZ_JBIWYK010000394.1:0-2957 GCF_044752385.1 Allobosea sp. CER48
GATGCCGAGCTGCAACGGCAGCGCATCCGGCTGCAGCCCTCGCTCGACCAGCTGCGCACGATCATCGACGAGCAGACGCCGCGCGTAGACCAAGCCAAGCTCCGGCTCGATCAGCTCGGGGCGAAGCCCGAAGCCAATGCGCCGGCCGAGAGTGCCGAGATCACGCGTGACCGCGAGACACGGGCCAAGGCCTATGCCGATGCCGACGAGACGCTGAAGATCGCCAAGGCTTCGCTACTCCAGGCCGAGCAGCTGCAAAGTGCGATCGGCGACAAGCGCCGCGAGATCTTCGCGAAGACGCTGTTCGCCGCAGGTCCCTCCGTTGCCAATCCCGAGGTCTGGGGCAACGCGATCGCCACGGCGCCGGAGGATCTGCGGGCCTCCGGCTATATCTTCGGCGGCTGGCTGGAAGGGGTGAAGGACGCTTTCTCGGGCACCCGCGGCGGCGTCGTCGCACTGGCCTTCATCGCCGCGGTCCTGCTCTATGTCGCCCGGGCGCGCTATCTGCCGCGCTTCAAGGCGCGCTACAGCGACCTGCAGGATGCGGGCAGCCTGCACTGCCTGTATGTCGCGCTCGCCCATATCGTCGCGGGCGCGGCGCCGCCCGTGCTGGCGAGCTGGCTGTTCTACAAGGCGCTGAGCACGACGGGCCTCCTGCCGCCGCGCATCCAGCCCGTGATCTGGGCCGTCGTCGTCGGCCTCGCCTTCTTCGCTTTCGTCCAGGCGCTGGCCGATGCGCTGTTCGCGCCGTCCTCGCCGCAGCGTCGCCTCGTCCGCGTCCTCGATCCGACCGCGCGCAGCGTCGTCTGGATCGCATCCTCGCTGGCTCTCGTCATGTCGGTCGGCAAGGTCTTCGAGGCCTGGCTGCAGGCGATCGCAGCCGGCCTCGCGATATCGATCATCGTCAAGGCATTCTTCGCCATTCTCTTCGCTCTGACGCTGATCGCGGGACTCTACCAGATCCGCGACGACGACGAGGTCGAGCAGGAGGCCTGCCTCGGCCCCTATGTGCCGGTGGACGGCGCCAGTCTCGGTCCGGTCCGCATCCTCGGCTGGGTGATCGGCTTCGCGATCATCGCCTCGGCGCTCAGCGGCTATGTCGTCTTCGCCGCCTTCCTGGCGGAGCAGACGATCTGGATCGGCATCGTCGCCTGCCTCTTCCTGCTTGTCTTCCAGTTCATCGACCTCGGCGTACCCCGGCTGCTCACCGGCAAGGGGCGCTTCGCCCTGACGCTCAAGGCCGGCATGGGGTTGCGCAGCACCACGCTGGACAAGGTCGCGGTGATCGCCGTCGGTGCGCTGAAGCTGCTGCTGATCGTGGTCACCGTTCTCATGGTGCTCGCGCCCTGGGGGCTGGAGTCGACGGATTTCCTGGTCTCGCTACGTGCCGCCTTTTTCGGCTTCCAGGTCGGTGGCGTGACGATCTCGCTCTCGACCATCGTCGTCTTCGCCTTCGTCTTCGGGCTCGGCATCGCGGCGACGCGGGCACTGCAGCGCTGGCTCGACAACCAGTTCCTGCCGACGACGGCGCTCGATCCCGGCCTGCGCAACTCGATCACCACCGCCGCGGGATATGTCGGCTACATCGGCGCGGTGGCGATCGCGGTCTCGGCGGTGGGGCTGAGCCTCGAGCGCCTGACGCTGGTCGCCTCGGCGCTCTCCGTCGGTATCGGTTTCGGCCTGCAGTCGGTGGTGTCGAACTTCGTCTCGGGCCTGATCCTGCTCTGGGAACGGCCGATCCGCGTCGGCGACCAGGTGCTGGTCGGCGACATCGAGGGCATCGTCAAGCGCATCAATGTCCGCTCGACGGAGATCGCGACCTTCGACCGCTCGACGGTGATCGTTCCGAACTCGAACCTGATCTCCGGCGTGGTGCGCAATCGCGTCCGCAATGACCGGACGGGGCGCGTGCTGATCGCGCTCTCGGTGCCGCGGACGCTCGAAGCCGGTCAGGTGCGGGCGATGCTGTCCGAGGTCGCCGCGAACCACGGCGACGTGATGCAGAAGCCGCCGCCGGCGGTGCAGTTCAAGAAGCTCGGTACCACGACGATGGACTTCGAGCTGGTCTGCGTCGTCGGCGATGTCGAGATCGTCGGGCGCGTCACCAGCGACCTCAACTTCGCCATTCACAAGCGCCTCGCCGAGCTTGAGCCGGCCGCCGACACGCCGGAGCTGATGGTGCGCGGGCTGGAAGGCGTGGAGCACTCCCTCGACAGCATCGCCGCGGCGGTGGGGCGAGGCGAGGCCCGCGGGCGCGCGAAGCGGCAGACGGCGAAGCCCGCGCCCACCGCGGCTGCGCGCCGTTCGCGCAAGCCAGTCGAGGACGAGGACACCGAGGGGGCGGAGGCCGAGGCGGCGAAGCCCGCTTCCGCGCCGGTTCTCGAGCCCGCCAAGGACGACAGCAAGGAATGATCGGATGTCCAGCTTTCTGCGCCGCGCCGCGGGTCCACGCGCGATGACCTGCCCTGCCGTGCTGGTGGGCGCGCTCGCTCTTCTCGGCGCCGCCGGTTGCACCGAACCGCAGCGCCAGGGCCAGCCTGCCTTCTATCGCGATCTCGGCTCGGCCTCGGCGCAGGTCGACGCCGAGCAGGCGCGGGCCATGATCTCCGCCTATCGCCTCAATGCCGGGCTCGGCACGTTGACGCTCGACCCCGAGCTGGTCGAGGCGGCGCAGCGCGAGGCGGCGGCGATGGCTGCGTCCGACAAGCCGGTGCAGGCCGATGCGGTGAAGGCGCGTCTCGCCAAGCAGGGGCAGCCCGGCGCCGAGGCCAATCTCTCGGCCGGCTATCGCCGCCTCGCGGAAGCGTTTTCGGGCTGGCGAGATTCGCCCCAGCACGACCGCGTGATGAAGGATGCCAGGGCCAAGCGCATGGGAATCGCGACAGCCTACGCGCCGGGTTCGAAGTACCAGGTCTACTGGGCACTGATCGTCGCGCCGTGACCGGCCGCAACGGGTC
>NZ_JBIWYK010000395.1:0-2948 GCF_044752385.1 Allobosea sp. CER48
CGGCACCGCCGGCCGGTTGCGGATCGCGACGGTATAGCCGGCATAGAGCGCGCAGGCGAGGATCATCAGCAGGTCGCCGGTCGCGAAGCGCAGCCCCATCAGGACATGGACGTCCCCGCGGCTCGCGGTGACGGCGACGCCCAGCAGCGTCACCGCCACCCCAAGCGCCTGCATGGCGCCGATCGGAGTCCGATAGGCGACAAAGGCGCCGAGCAGCACGAAGACCGGGATCGAGCCCTGCAGAATGCCGATATTGATCGCCGAGGTCGAATACGCCGCCAGATACATCAGCGTGTTGAAGGCGGTGAATCCGAGGATGCCGAGCAGCGCGATGAAGCGCCAGCGTGCGCGCAGCACCGGCCAGTGCTTCCTGAGCTGCTCGCGCAGCAGGAACGGCATGATCAGGCAGACTGCGATCCAGCGGAACGAGGTCAGCGCCATCGGCGAGATGTTGTCGACGGCAAGCCGGCTTGCCACGGCGTTGCCGCCCCACATCAGGGTGGTCAGGATCAACAGCAGATAGGCGTTGGCCCAGGCGCGTTGCAGCCAAGTCGGGGAAGGGTGCACGATTCCGCCCTGTCGCGAGAATGGGCACATGCAATAACCTTGCGTGAGGCCCCTCTTCCATGAGATCGGGCGCAAGCCTGCCCATCGCCCTGCGCATCCCTGCGGAAATTCCTCTATGATCCAGACCAGCTCCAGCCCGCTCCGCCTGCTCTTTGTCGACGGCAACACACGCGAGCATCGCGAAGGGCTGCGCAAGGCCTACGGCATGGCCTATGGCGAGGCGTACGCAGCGGAGATCGCTGCGATCGCGCCCGGCATCGTCTCCGACATCTGCCTGCCGGCCGACGAAGGCGCCAACCTGCCGGATGGCGCCGGGCTGGAATCCTATGACGGCATCTTCCTCACGGGCTCGGCCCTGCATATCTACGACATCGCGCCGCCGGTTACGCGGCAAATCGAGCTGATGCGGGCGATCTATGCCAGCGGAACGCCCTGCTTCGGCTCCTGCTGGGGCATCCAGGTCGGCTCGGTCGCGGCCGGCGGCACCGTCACCGCCAATCCGAAGGGGCGCGAGGTCGGCTTCGCCCGGCGGATCACGCCGACCGAGGCCGGCCGCAATCACAAATTGCTCGACAGCCGCCCTGCCGCCTTCGATGCCCCGGCGATCCATCTCGACACCATCGCCCTGCCCGCGCATGGCACGACGATCCTCGCCTCCAACGGCTACAGCCAGGTGCAGGCGGCGGAGATCAGGCACAATGGCGGCACCTTCTGGGGCGTGCAGTACCACCCCGAATTCTCGCTGAAGCAGATGGCATCGATTCTCGGCCGCATGGTGCCGCTGCTGATCGAGGAGGGGTTCCGCAAGGACGAGGCCGCGACGCAGGCCTGGCTCGACGACCTCCGCACGCTCGATGCGGAGCCGGACGCCCGGCAGGATCTCGCCTGGGCGCATGGGCTCGACCGCGAGGTGCTCGACGCCGGGCGCCGCGTCACGGAACTCCGCAACTTCGTCGAGCACCGGATCAAGCCGCACGCCAGCACGCGCGGCCGCGCCTGAGCCGGACCTGCCGCGCCATTTGCCTCGCAACCTTGCCATCGCCCCGGGGGGCGACTAGGTAACGTCCGCGAGGCCACGACCTCCCCCATCCTGGGCAAAGTGCTGGGACGACCCGGCAACTCATGGGGGACCGCAATGGCGTGGCTCTACCTTCTTTCCGCCGGCATTCTCGAAGTCGTCTGGGCTTTCACCATGAAGCAGTCGGACGGGTTCTCCCGTCCCGGGCCGACGGCGATCACCATCGTCACCATGGTCGGCAGCTTCGCCCTGCTCTCGTTGGCGATGCGCGCGCTGCCGCTCGGCACGGCCTATACGATCTGGACCGGCATCGGCGCCGTCGGCGCCTTCATCGTCGGCGTCACCGTGCTTGGCGAGGCGCTGACGCCGATGCGAATCGCGGCCGCGCTGCTGATCGTCTCCGGACTGGTGATGATGAAGCTCTCGGCGCACTGACGGCACTTGCCAAAATCGCCCTGCCTTTCTAAGCAGGCCCGGCCTCGGGACGACCCGCGGCCTTCGCACACACAGGGGACGGCCCCACGACGCGGAATGCTCCGCGCCGTCGCGCAACCCCGTGCAGCGGAGGCCCTGCCTTGGCCAATCCCAGCGACCAGTTCATCGTCAAGACCCTCGTTCCGCTGCGCGTCGGCGGGCTGGATCTCGGCTTCACCAATGCGGCGCTGATGATGATGCTCGCCACCGCGGCGATCGGCGGCGGCCTGATCTTCGCGACGCGCTCGCGCGCCGTGATCCCCGGCCGGGCCCAGGCGCTGGCCGAGATGCTCTACGCGTTCGTCGCGAAGACACTGACCGACGCGACAGGGCGCGAGGGCATGCGCTTCCTGCCGCTGATCTTCTCGCTCTTCATGTTCGTGCTGACGCTCAACCTGTTCGGCATGATCCCCGGCGCCTTTACCGTGACCAGCCATATCGTCGTCACCTTCGCGTTGGCGATGCTGGTGATGGCGACGGTCATCGGCTACGGCGTGCTGCGCCACGGCTTCGGCTTCCTGCGGCTGTTCGTGCCGTCCGACGTGCCGAAATGGCTCCTGCCCTTCATCACGCTGATCGAAGTCGTCTCCTTCCTGTCGCGGCCGATCTCGCTGAGCCTGCGCCTTTTCGCCAACCTGCTCGGCGGCCATATCGCGCTCAAGGTCTTCGGCGGCTTCGTCGCGGCGCTGCTCGCCGCCGGCGTCGGCTATTCGCTGCTGGCGCCTCTGCCGCTCATCATGACCGTGGCGCTCACGGCCTTCGAGTTCATGGTGGCGGTGCTGCAGGCCTATGTCTTCACCGTGCTCGCCTGCATCTATCTCAACGATGCGCTGCATCCCGGCCACTAGCATCCCGGCCTGAGCCGGGCCGCCGGCGCCCGGGACGGGCC
>NZ_JBIWYK010000396.1:0-2944 GCF_044752385.1 Allobosea sp. CER48
AATTGGCCCTGAAGGAAGCCAAGCCGTGAGTATCGCCCAGCCCGCTAGCCCGATCCCCGCCAAGCGCCGCTTCACCCGCAAGCAGCGCCGCCTTGTCCTGATCGCATCTGCCGGAGCCGTGCTCTGCTTCGCCGCCGGGCTCGTGCTCTTCGCGATGCGCGATACGATCGTGTTCTTCTACGGGCCGACCGAGATCGTCGAGAAGGGCGTCGTGCCCGGCACCCGCATGCGCCTCGGAGGCCTCGTCGAAGCGGGGTCCGTCAAGCGCGGAACGGACCAGCGGGTCACCTTCGCGGTCAGCGACGGCAAGACCGCCATGACGGTCAGCTACCACGGGCTGCTACCCGACCTGTTCCGCGAAGGGCAGGGCGTCGTGACAGAGGGCGTTTTTGAAGGCGCCGGGCGGTTCAAGGCGGATTCGGTCCTCGCCAAGCATGACGAGACCTATATGCCGCGCGAAGTCGCCGACACGCTGAAGAAGCAGGGGCACTGGCAGCCGGGTGGCGCCGGCGCTCCGCCTGCGCCGGCGGCCAAGCCATGAGCCGGGCATGATCGTCGAGATCGGACATTATGCGCTGGCGCTGGCGCTCGGCGTCTCCGTCATCCAGACGCTGGTGCCGTTCTGGGGTGTCGTGCGCCATGACAGGGCGCTCGCATCGGTCGGCAGCGCTGCGGCGCTGATCAGCTTCGCGCTGGTCGCGCTCTCGTTCTCGGCGTTGGTCGCCGCCTATGTCCGCTCGGATTTCTCGGTGGCGAATGTCGTCGCCAACTCCCATTCGACGCAGCCGTTGATCTACAAGTTCACCTCGGTCTGGGGCAACCACGAGGGCTCCATGCTGCTCTGGGTGCTGATCCTGACCTTGTTCGGTGCCCTGGTCGCGCTGTCGCGCAACTCGCTGCCGCCGCGGCTGCGAGCCGGAACGCTCGCCGTGCAGGGGTTGGTGGCCGTGGCCTTCCTCGCCTTCACGCTGCTGACCTCAAACCCGTTCCAGCGGCTCTCGCCGGCCCCCGCCGAAGGGCAGGATCTCAACCCGATCCTGCAGGACCTCGGACTCGCGATCCATCCGCCGCTGCTGTATGTCGGCTATGTCGGCTTCTCGATCACCTATGCCTTCGCCGTCGCAGCGCTGATCGACGGGCGCATCGACGCCATGTGGGCGCGCGCCGTCCGTCCCTGGACGTTGCTGGCCTGGACCTTCCTGACGCTCGGCATCGCGATGGGCTCCTACTGGGCCTATTACGAGCTCGGCTGGGGAGGCTGGTGGTTCTGGGACCCGGTCGAGAACGCATCCTTCATGCCCTGGATCGCCGGAACGGCCCTGATCCATTCGACGGTGGTGATGGAGAAGCGCGACGCCCTCAAGGTCTGGACGATCCTGCTCGCGATCCTGACCTTCTCCCTGTCGCTGCTCGGCACCTTCATCGTCCGCTCCGGCGTGCTGACCTCGGTGCATTCCTTCGCCACAGACCCGGCGCGCGGCCTGTTCATCCTGCTCATCCTGGTCTTCTTCGTCGGTGGGTCGCTGGCGCTTTTCGCCTGGCGCGCGCCGCTGCTGCGGCAAGGCGGCCTGTTCGCGCCGGTATCCCGGGAGGGAGCGCTGGTCGTCAACAACATCTTCCTCGCCACGGCCTGCGCCACCGTCTTCGTGGGCACGCTCTATCCGCTGGTGCTGGAGATGGTCACGGGCGACAAGATTTCGGTCGGCGCCCCCTTCTACAACGCGACCTTCATCCCCGTGATGGTGCCCCTCCTGCTGATCCTGCCGATCGGACAGTCGCTCGCCTGGAAGCGCGGCGACCTGCTCGGCGCCGCGCAGCGCAATGCCGCTGCCTTCGGGCTGGCGGTGCTGATCACGCTCGTCCTGATCGCATTCACGCGCGGCGGGCCGGTGCTCGCGCCGCTCGGCATCGGGCTCGGCGCGTTCCTGATCCTCGGCGCTGCCGTCGATCTCGGCGAGCGCATCGCCGCGCGGGCCAGCGGCTGGAAGGCGATGCTGTCGCGTGCCAAGGGCTTGCCGCGCTCGGCCTGGGGCACGGCGCTGGCGCATGCCGGCATCGGCTTCAGCATCATAGGCATAGCGGCCCAGGCCTGGAGCACCGAGGCGATCGCTGTCCTCAAGCCCGGCGAGCGCCTGGCGAGCGGGCGCTACGCGATCGTCCTTGAGGGTGTGACGCCTCGCACCGGCCCGAATTTCCGCGCCGAGGTCGCGCGGTTCCAGCTCTTCGCGGGCGATCGGGAGCTGGCACCTCTCGAAGCTTCGAAGCGCATCTATACCGCCCGCGGCATGCCGACGACGGAAGCCGGGATCCGTACGCATGGGCTGAGCCAGGCCTATGTCAGCCTTGGCGAAGCGCAGGACGGCGGCGTGGCGGTGCGGCTCTACGACAAGCCCCTGATCCTGCTGATCTGGATCGGCTCGATCATCATGGCTCTCGGCGGCGGGCTCTCGCTCACCGACCGGCGTTTCCGCCTGGCAGCACCGAAGCGCGCAGCGCCGGTCGCGGCCGCGCCGCAGCCGGCGGAGTAGGCGGATGCGCAGCCTTCTGCTGGCATTCGGAATCGTGTTGCTGGCGCTCGCCGGCGCACAGGCTGTGCAGCCCGACGAGATCCTGAAGAACCCCGTGCAGGAGCAGCGGGCGCGGGCCATTTCCGGCGGCCTGCGCTGTCTCGTCTGCCAGAACCAGTCGATCGACGACTCCGACGCGCCTCTGGCACGCGACCTGCGCCTGCTCGTGCGCGAGCGGATCGTCGCGGGTGACAGCGACAAGGCCGTGGTCGATTTCGTCGTCGCCCGCTACGGCGACTTCGTGCTGCTGCGGCCGCCGTTCAATGCGCGCACGGCTCTGCTCTGGGCGGCGCCGTTCGTCATCCTGCTCCTCGCCCTGGCGTTCGTCTGGAGGCTCTCGCGTCGCCGCGTTCATGCCACCCCGGTCGTCGCGCGGC
>NZ_JBIWYK010000397.1:0-2940 GCF_044752385.1 Allobosea sp. CER48
GAGGCGGAAGTTCAACGCCGGCGGCGTTGAAGTCCGACCTTACCAGGGGCGGCGCGGGCCGGTGTCGATATGGATCAGCCCGTTCCAGTAGACATGGTGGCCGCCGACCTCCGGCAGGCCGCGTACCCATTCCAGCACGACGCGCGGGCGCACGCCCGGCACGCGGAAGTCCATGGCCTGGCAGCCCTTGTGATAGGAGCCGCGCCGCGCCCGCCAGGGCGGCCGCCAGGTGGAGGTCACCTTCACCGCGCCGTAGCGGTCGACGATCTTGCCGAGGGTCTGCTTCAGGGTATCCGGCAGGCAGGCGACGGAGGTGCCCGGATCGGTCGAGATGCCCGGCCTCTCGGGCTTCTCGTTGGGGTCGAAATCGGGCTCTGCCCCCGCCTTCTGGCCGGGTGTCAGCTTCGGCCACTCCACGCCCTCGTCGTCGTCGGCCTCACCGGGGGCGGGCAGGGTGCCCTGGGCGGGGGGCGTCGCCGAAGCGGCATCGGCCGAGGGCGTTTCGGGTGCCGGCGCCGCCGACGGGGTATCCTGGGAAACGCTGGCGACGGAGGGGACCGTCGTGGAGGCCGCGCGCGGCACGATGATGTCCGGCAGCTTCGGCGTGCCCTCGATGTCGAGGTCGAAGGGGCGTTGCGGCGGCAGCGGCGCGCGCACCATCTCACCCTCCTGCGCGAGGGTTGGAGCTGTGCAGATCAGGACGACAAGCGCGGGCACGAGGCCCGCGCGCAGGCAGGCACGGCTCATCGCGTCGTGGCAGCCGCAGAACGCGAGAGCGCGGAGGCGGGGCGAAGCTGTCGAAACATCGAAGGCCTTTCGGTGGAGCTTTCCCGCAGGGAACGATTCGGCGTGGTGAACGGGCTATTGCCGTCCCTGAAACCAAAAGCGAGCATTCTCGGCGGATTTCCGCCCCACGATCGAGGGGCGGCAAGGAGACAGCGACGAATTCTGCCCCATCCTGCGCTGCATTCAACCCACTCGCGCGATTGTGCGGCGCGGCGGAGTCTTGCTTCATTCTAATCGAGGGTCTAAGCGACTGGGCAGCGAGCCGCCGCGCGGCCGTCTGAAGTGAGTTCGACCATGCAAGCTCTTCCGGTGTCATCCATCCTGAGCGATTACCTCCCGCTGGTGTTGTTCATCGGCGTCTCGGCGGTCATCGGCCTGGCCCTGCTGATCGCCCCCTTCGCGATCGCCTATTCGAAGCCGGACGCGGAAAAGCTCTCGGCCTACGAATGCGGCTTCAACGCCTTCGACGACGCCCGCATGAAGTTCGACGTCCGGTTCTACCTGGTTGCGATTCTCTTCATCATCTTCGATCTCGAGGTCGCGTTCCTGTTCCCCTGGGCCGTCGCCTTCGGAAGCCTCGGCTGGTATGGTTTCTGGTCGATGATGATCTTCCTCGGCGTGCTGACGGTGGGTTTCGTCTACGAGTGGCGCAAGGGCGCGCTGGAGTGGGACTGACTGTCGGATCGCGGGGCGACGCTCCGTTTCCGGTCTGGCAGGCAAAGGTTCACGAGGATTAGGTTATGGCAATCACAGCGATCGATCGCGGCGACCCGCTCGTCGCGCCGGCACCGCGGGGGCTTCTCGGCCCGGACGGCAAGCCGCTCGGCACGCGTGATCCCTTCTTCGTCGAGATCAACAACGAGCTGGCCGACAAGGGCTTCCTCGTCACCGCGACCGACGATCTGATCAACTGGGCCCGCACGGGCTCGCTGATGTGGATGACCTTCGGTCTGGCCTGCTGCGCCGTCGAGATGATGCAGCTCTCGATGCCGCGCTACGACGTCGAGCGCTTCGGCTTCGCGCCGCGCGCCTCGCCGCGCCAGTCGGACGTGATGATCGTCGCGGGCACGCTGACCAACAAGATGGCTCCCGCGCTGCGCAAGGTCTACGACCAGATGCCGGAGCCGCGCTACGTCATCTCGATGGGGTCCTGCGCCAATGGCGGTGGCTACTATCACTACAGCTACTCGGTGGTCCGCGGCTGCGACCGCATCGTCCCGATCGACATCTATGTCCCGGGCTGCCCCCCGACGGCCGAGGCGCTGCTCTACGGCGTGCTGCTGCTGCAGAAGAAGATCCGCCGTACCGGCACGATCGAGCGCTGAGCGCTCCGTCGGTCGATGCTGCAGGCGATGAAGGTGAGACGATGAGCGAAGCGCTCGTAAAACTCGGCGAAGAGATCAAGGCCACGCTGCCCGGCGCGGTGACGGAGGCGGTCGTCGCCTTCGAGGAGCTGACCGTTCACGCCGAGGCGGCTTCGATCGTCGAGGTCCTGCGCACGCTCTACAGCGATCCGCGCTTCCGCTTCGTGAACTTCACCGACATCGCCGGCGCCGATTATCCGGGCCGCGAGAAGCGCTTCGACGTCGTCTATCATCTGCTCGCGCCGCATCATAACCGCCGCATCCGTGTGAAGGTCCAGACCGACGAGGCGACGCCGGTCCCCTCCGTCATCGACGTGTTCCCGGCGGCGAACTGGTTCGAGCGCGAGGCCTACGACTTCTACGGCATCCTGTTCTCGGGCCATCCGGACCTGCGCCGCATCCTCACCGACTACGGCTTCGAGGGCTATCCGCTGCGCAAGGACTTCCCGCTGACGGGCTTCGTCGAGGTTCGCTACGACGACGAACAGAAGCGCGTGGTCTACGAGCCGGTGAAGCTGAACCAGGAATTCCGCAACTTCGATTTCCTCTCGCCCTGGGAAGGCACCGACTACGTGCTTCCGGGCGACGAGAAGGCGAAGGGGGCGTGATGACGGCTGCGGCGGAAAAACTGTCCGGCGGTTGTCTCTGCGGCTCCGTCCGCTTCACGGCGGTTGCCGCGAAGCCCGAGATGGACGTCTGTCACTGCAACATGTGCCGGCGCTGGAGCGGCGGCGTGCTGATGACCGTGCCGTGCAACGATGTCGCGGTTGCCGACGAGACGCATCTCGGC
>NZ_JBIWYK010000398.1:0-2936 GCF_044752385.1 Allobosea sp. CER48
GATCAGGCGCGCGCGCTGATGCTGGACGTCACCGACGCTTCGCGCGGCCGGAAATCGGAGGCACGCCTCGCGCTCGCCCGCTTCTATGCCGCCAACGGCATGATGCCCGAGGCCGCCGGCCCACTCGGCGCGATGATGGCCGATGATCCTGCGACGCGCAGCAGCCGCGAAGCGCTCTTCCTCCAGGGCGTCATCGCGGCACAGATGCATCGCAACCAGGATGCGCTGACGGCCTTCAATGCCGAGCCGATCAGGGACGACGTGGAGGCCGGGCTCTGGCGTGCCATGGTCGAGCAGCGCCTGGACAGGAACGCGCAGGCATTGGTGGGCTTCCGCCGGGCGGAAGCTGCTCTCGACCGCTATCCTGTCGACCTCCAGGGAGAGTTCCGCGAGGCCATCGTGCGCGCGGCGCTAGCCGTGCAGGACATGGGCGTGGCCGAGCGGCAGGTGCGCGCACTCTCCGACATGCCGCGCGGCAGCTTCGATCAGGAACGCCTCGCCTTGCTGCAGGCCCGGCTGGATGATGCGAGCGGGCGCCCCGAGGCGGCGATGAATGGCTACAAGCCTCTCTTCGGGGCCAGGAGCAGGCCGGTCGCCGCCGAGGCGCAACTGCGTGCGGTCAGGCTCGCTGCCGCCGAGAAGCGGGCAGACCTGAAATCGGACGAAGCCATCGCCCGGCTGGAGACCGTCTCGGTGATCTGGCGCGGCGGCCGGCTCGAGATCGAAACGCTGGCCGAACTCGGCAGGCTCTATGCAGACCAGCATCGCTGGCGTGACGCCTTCATGGTCGCTCGCCGCGCCAACGAAATCTTCCCGGACGATCCCCTGACGCGGCGGATGCATGACGAGACGGCGCAGCGATTCGCCGAGCTGTTCGCAGGCAAGGGCCTGGGCGAGCTGCCGCGCATCGAGACACTGGCGCTCTTCTACGATTTCAAGGAGTTCCTGCCGATCGGCCGCCGCGGCGACGAAATCACGCGTCTGCTCGCCGACCGGCTGGTCGAGCTAGACCTGCTCGATCAGGCGGCAGAGATCCTGCGATACCAGATGGATCGCCGCCTGACCGGCGCTGCTCGCTCGACCGTGGCCGCCCGCCTCGCCATGATCGAGCTGATGAACGGGAAGCCGGCCGAAGCGGTCCGCGCCCTCAACTCGACCCGGCTTGTCGAGCTCCCCGCCGACGTCAAGCGCGCCCGCATGCTGCTCGAGGCGAAGGCGCTCTCCGATCTCTCCCGCTCGGATCAGGCGCTGGAGATGCTGGAGCGCGAACGCGGCGCCGAGGTCGACCGCCTGCGCGCCGACATCCTGTGGACAGCGCGGCGCTGGCAGGAGGCCGGCGAGGCCTATGAACGCATCCTCGACGAGAGCTGGCGCGGTGACGCAGCTCTGACGGACCCCGAACGCGCCGATGTGATGCGCGCCGGCGTCTCCTATGTGATGGCGAACGAAGCCCTGTCTCTCGACAGGCTGCGGAGCAAGTTTGCTCCGAAGATGGCACGCAGCGCCGATGCCCGCACCTTCGCCTTCGTCACCGGCGCCAGTCGCTCACGTCCCGCCGACATCCGCGAGATGGCCCGTGCGACCGCCAATGCCGACAGCGTTTCCGAATTCCTGAAGGCGTATCGTGAGCGCTATCCCGGCCTGTCAGCAGCCATGCGCAAGCCGCAGCAGCAACCCGATCCGTTGCCCTCTCCGGCACAGGGCGCGACCGCCGAGCCCGCAGCGCCGCAGCGCAGCTGAGCGCTCAGCCCGGTCCGGAATTCGTATCCTCACCGCGCGCCTTGGCACGCAGCACGAATTGCAGATTACGGACATAGACGAAGACGCCGAAGCCCTGCCCGAGGATGAAGACCGGGTCGCGCCGGTAGATCGCATACATCAGCAGCAGCGCGCCGCCGCCGATCGAGAACCACCAGAAGGTCATCGGCACGACCGAACGCCCAGCCTTCTCGCTTGCCAGCCACTGCACGACGAATCGCATGGTGAAGAGGCCCTGCGCCACGACACCCAGGAGCACCCACCAGTCGATGTTGTTGACGAAGACATCGTGAAAATAGTCGCCGATGGCTTGCTGCAGGTCGATCAGCATCACACCGTCTCCGAAACGATCCGGGGCACGCGCTTGCGCCGGCGGATCAGCCACCAGACGCCGGCGAGGTCCAGAATGCCGACCCAGAGCCGGTCGAAGAAGCCGTAGTTCGAGACGCCGGTGAGACGCGGGCGATCGCGCACATCGGCGTGCAGCACCTCGTAGCCTTCGCGCGCCATCAGCGCAGGCATGAAGCGGTGCAGCGCATCGAAATAGGGCAGCGCCAGATAGGCCTCGCGCCGGAAGCACTTCAAACCGCATCCGGTGTCGCGCGTGTCGTCCTTGAGCACGCGCCCCCGCACGCCGTTGGCAATCTTCGACTGCCAGCGCTTGAAGCCGGTGTCCTTGCGCCCCAAGCGCTGGCCCTGCACGAGGCCGGCCTGCAATCCGCCCTTCTGCAAAGTCTCGACCATCTGCGGCAGGAAGGCCGGGTCGTTCTGGCCATCGCCATCGAGCGTCGCCACGATTGCCGCCCGCGCATGGCGCACGCCGCTGCGCACCGCGGCGCTCTGGCCACAGGATTCGGCATGGGTCACGACGCGCAGCCAGGGCCGCGTCGCCGCGAGTTCCGCCAGCCTGTCGGCCGTCCCGTCGCTCGAGCCGTCATTGACATAGACGACCTCGAACGGGCCGATGCCTGCGCACGCCGTCTCGATATCGGCAACGAGCGGGGCAATGTTGCCGACCTCGTTGCGCACGGGCACGACAACGCTGAGCAGCGGATGGGAAGAAGTTTCGGTCAAAGGGACATCATCCGGAAAAACGGCCCGCAAACTGCGTCAGCACGGCCGCAAGGGCAAGCATTTCTCAACCGGGCTCCTTCGCGAAGACGGCGATGTCGAGCGGG
>NZ_JBIWYK010000399.1:0-2920 GCF_044752385.1 Allobosea sp. CER48
CCTCGCGAGTGCAGGCTGCGGCAGGTTACGCCTGACGCTTGAAGCGACGCCCGCTTTCGCCGAGCCAGCCGGCGACGAGCGCGCCGAAGAGGATCGCGAGGCCGAGGAACCCGACGAAGAGCGGCGAGATCTGCACGCCGCGCACTATGCCGGAATCGCTGATCCTGAGTCCGATCCAGTCATTGCCGGCGAACTGGCTGCCCGAGCGCACCGGCACGATGCGCGGCAGGTTGACGCCGGAGCCGTTCTCCTGGCCGATCCGACGTGAGGAGCCGCCCGTCGCCTGTGCGAGATTCTGCAGCGCCGCGGGGTCGCTGACGACTTCCATCAGCTCGCGCGGATTCTCGGGGCCGACGCTGGCGAAGGCCGTGAGGTTGTCGGCGGTCAGGCGGTAAAGGCCCTGATCGCTTGCCGGGATGCGCGCTGTGAACAGCCCGGGGCGCCCGGCTTCGAAGGGGACCGATCGCGATTGTCCGTCGGGCCCGGTGATGGTGACGGGCGCGGGATTGTCGCTCAGCGTCTGGCGTTCGACCTCGATGGTGCCGCCGCGGGCGGTCGCGCGCAGCGCCTCCTCCTCGAGCTCCGGTTCCTTCATCAACCAGTGGCTCAGGCGGCGCAGCAGGTCGAGATAGGGGCCGCCGTCACGGAAGCCGCGGGCCCACAGCCAGGCGTGATCCGACAGGAAGAGTGCGACGCGGCCCTTCTGCTCGCGGGCGAGCATCAGGAGGGGGCGTTCGTCGGGGCCGGTCATGACGGGAGCAGCCCCGCTGCGGGCCTGGGCGCCGACCATGCGCAGCCATTCGCCCCAGCGCGGCGGCGAGACTTCCGAGCCCGGCAGGTCGCGGGTGACAGGGTGGCGCTTGCCGGGCTCGCTGACCTGGGCTCGGTAGGCCTCGTCGATCACGCTGCCATCCGGCACTGCCGGCAGGATCTGGCCGAGCGGTGTCCGCGCGAGCGTCTGCGAACCCGCATATTCGGGGCCGGCAGCGACGAGCAGCGCGCCGCCGTCGCGGACATAGCGGACGATGTTCTCGAAATAGAGCAGCGGCAGGATCGACTGGTTGGCGTAGCGGTCGAAGATGATCAGGTCGAATTCCTTGATCTTGACCTGGAACAGCTCGCGCGTCGGAAAGGCGATCAGCGAGAGCTCGTTGATCGGCGTGCCATCCTGCTTTTCCGGCGGGCGCAGGATGGTGAAGTGGACGAGATCGACATTGGCATCGGCCTTGAGCAGATTGCGCCAGGTGCGCTCGCCCGGATGCGGCTCGCCCGAGACCAGCAGGACGCGCAGCTTGTCCCTGACCCCTTCGATGGTGATCACCGCGCGGTTGTTGGCGAGCGTCAGTTCGTTGTCCAGCGGCGCCGCCTCGATCTCGACGACGTTCGGCCCGCCGCGATCGATGCGGATCGGTACCTGCACGATCTGGCCGGTGGCGACATCGCGGCGTGCGATGATCTCGCCATCGCGGCGGATGGTGAGGCCGGCCCGGCTTGATCCGTTCTTGTCCAGGACGCGCAGGCGAATGACCTGATCCTTGCCGACGATACCGAAGCGCGGCGAGTCGACCAGCATGATGCGACGGTCGATTTCGGCGTTGCGGCCGGTGGTGAGAACATGGAGCGGCGCACGCAGGCCGAGTGCCTCGGCGTTGGGCGGCGTGTCATGGGCGAGGCCGTCGGTGATGGCGATGGCGCCGGCGACGCGCTCGGACGGGACGTCGGCAAGGCTCGACGCCAGCGCCTCGAACAGGCGCGTGCCGTCACTCGATCCCTGCGCATCGCGCAGCTCGACGATCCGCGGCTCGACATTGGGGATGCCGCGCAATTGCCGTTCGACCTCGGCCACCGCGGCATCGGTCTGGGCGGAACGGTCCGCGAGGCGGTTCGAGGCCGAACGGTCGACGACCACGGGAACGACGTCCTTCACCGGTTCGCGCTCCTCGAACACGAGCGAGGGATCGGCGAGGGCAAGGGCGAGCGTGGTGAGCGCGAGCGCGCGCAGGATGGCGCTGCGTCCGGCCAGAACGAGAGCGGCGCCGGCGGCCAGCGCCGCCAGAACGGCAAGGCCGATCAGCAGCGGCAGGGGCACGAGCGGGGCAAGGGAAATGCTCCACATCGTCATTGGCCCAGGCGCTCGAGCAGGGCCGGGACATGGACCTGATCGGCCTTGTAGTTCCCGGTCAGCGCATACATCACCAGGTTGATGCCGCCGCGCAGTGCCATTTCGCGCTGCCGTGGATCGGCGCCGGAAAGCGGCACCAGTCCTTCCCCGCGCTTGTCGATGGCCCAGGCCGCAGCGAGGTCGTTGGCGGTGATGATGATGGGGGAGACGTTGTCGCCGGCACGCGCCGGCCGCCGGCCGTCGCTGTCCGCGGGCGGCAATGTCTCGACCCAGGTCGTGCCGCTGTCATAGCGGCCGACGAGCTCGTCGAGGATATAGAAGGTCTTGGTCAGCACGTGGTCGCGGGGCAAGGGCTCGAGCTCCGGGATGTCGAGCGTCTGCAGCATGCGCCGGAGCTGGTCGCCCTCCGGCGTCGTGCCGCCGCCGGGCCGGGCGCTCATCGCGTCGCGCGTGTCGAAGATCACCAGCCCGCCGCCTTTCATGTAGGCCTCGAGCTTGCGCAGCGTCTCGGCCGTGGGGATCGGCCGGCCGGCGACCACCGGCCAGTAGAGCACCGGAAAGAACGCGAGCTCGTCGCGCTCGACGGTGACGCCGACCGGCTCGCCGGGCTCCAATGCCGTCCGCGCGCCGAGGACGGTGTTGAGCCCGGTCAGTCCGGCCTTCGACATGTCGTCGACGGCCTTGTCGCCGGTCACGACATACGCGAGGCGGGTCACCGCGCCATTGGCGAGCAGCGCGCGGGGAATCGGCGGGCGAGCCTCGGCCGGCGGGTTGGGCGCTGGTTGCGCGCGCGCCGGG
>NZ_JBIWYK010000400.1:0-2906 GCF_044752385.1 Allobosea sp. CER48
CCCGCTTGGACCGGCGCTGTAACGGAAGCCCTCCTCACTCGCCAGGATGGCCCGCTCGTTCCACCAGATCGACGGGCTGCCGGCGACATGGGCGGCAAACAGGCCGGGCCGGGTGAAGAGCGTGTGCAGGACGAACAACCCCCCATAGGAGTGACCGGCGAGGGAAAGCCGCGCGGTATCGAGCACCGCCAGTCGCCCGACCGCAGGCAGTATCTCGTCGACGATCACGTCGAGAAAGCGCGCGGCTCCGCCGGATGTCGGCAGGAGGTCGCGCTGGCGCCGCTCCGCATCGAAGGGCGACTCGCCGGGATAGCCGATGCCGATGAACACGGCCGGGCCGACACCGGTGACCTGCGGGCGCTGGGCCTGAAGGGTGGCCGCTGCCGTAGCCGTCGCGAAGAGCGCATGCCCGTCCACCAGCACCATCGCGGAAAAGCCGGCCGGCGGCGGCGGCTCCGACGGGACCGAGATCAGCAGGCGGTAGAGCGCGCCGTCACGTGCCGTGAAGTCGAGCTGGCAGGCGTTCGGTATCCTGGCGGGAACAGGCGCTCCCGCCGCCGCCGGTCCTAGGGCTTGCGGCACGCTGCTCATGCTCTCACCAGCGATAGGACAGCGTGGCGAGCACGGTGCGGCGCAGACCGAAGGAGCACTGCACGGCGGCGTAGCAGCCGGCGATATACTCCTTGTCGAAGAGGTTCTGCGCGTTCACCTGCAGCTTCCAGGCCTTCAGCGACGGGTTCAGGGCGCCGAAATCATAGCTGACCATGGCGTCAAACAACGTGTAGTCGGGCGTGAAGAAGGTGTTGCCGGGGTCGCCCGCGCCCTCGCCGACATAGCGCACGCCGCCGCCGAGCCCGAGGCCCGCGAGCGGGCCGGTCTTGAAATTGTAGAGCGCCCAGAGCGAGGCCATGTGGCGGGGCACGACCATCGGGCGCATGCCGAGATCGACGCCGTTGCTCTTGGTGACCTCGGCGTCGGTGTAGGCATAGGCCGCGACGAGATCGAGATTGTCGAACAGCGTCGCGCGGGCCTCGACCTCGACACCGCGGGCGCGGACCTCGCCGGTCTGGATCGAGAAGCCGACATTGTTGGGATCGGTCGTCGCGACATTGGTCTGGGTGAGCTGGTAGACCGCAGCCTGGAAGGACGCATTGAATCCCGGTGGCTCGTATTTGAAGCCGGCTTCGTATTGCTCGCCTTCTGTCGGCTTGAAGGGCGTGCCGGCGAAGGTGGTGCCGGCGACCGGTTCGAACGAGGTCGAATAGCTCGCGTAGGGCGCGAAGCCGTTGTCGAAATTATACATCAGGGCGACGCGGCCGGTGCGGGCGGTGTCGTCCTGCTTCGTCAGAACGCCGGTGTTGACGGCACGGGTGCGCGATTCCGCCCGGTCGAAGCGGCCGCCGACCACCAGCGAGAGCCGGTCCAGCCTGATCTGGTCCTGAAGGTAGACGCCGTACTGTTCGGTCGTCTGCTTGGTCAGCGGGGTCGCCGGGAGCGCGAAGGGCAGGCGTCCATAGACCGGATTGGTGAAGTCGAGCGACTGGACGGTGCCGCCCGCGCCGGTGCGCGCGGAGCCGTCCATCCAGTAGCCATCGAAGCCGAACAGAAGCTTGTGCGTCAGCGGCCCGGTGCGGAAATCGGCCTGGAGCTGGTTGTCGATGCCTGCGGTGCGGGCATTCTCGTTCGAGACGGTGACGCGGCGGTTCAGCGTCTTCTGGTCGGCGGCGATGCTTGCGACGGCGACCGTCCTGAAGCGCGATTCCAGATCCGAGAACCGGACATTCTGGCGGAAGGTGAAGATGTCGTTGAAGCGGTGCTCGAACTCGTAGCCGGCATTGAGCTGGTTGCGGCTGTAGCCCTCGAAGCGCGGCTCGCCCGGGAAGAACTCGCTGCGGATGCGGCCGGCGCGGCTCGGCAGTACGGTGCCGACGGCGGGGATGAAGCCGTAGAAGCCCGTCTCCGGGTCGCGCTGGAAGGACGTCAGGAGTGTCAGCGAGGTCGCGCCATTGGGGCGGTAGGTCAGCGACGGCGCGATGAAGACGCGCTCCTCGCGGGTATAGTCGACCTGGGTATCGGCGGCGCGGCCGAGGCCGACGACCCGGTAGAGCCAGGTCTTGTCCGGTGTGACCGGGCCGCCGAAATCGAACGCCATCTGCGCCCGCTCATAGCTGCCGAACTGGAGCTGGACCTCGCCGTGAGCCTCGTCCTTCGGCTTCTTGCTGACCATGTTGACGATGCCGCCGGGCTTGACCTGCCCGAACACGACGGAGGACGGACCGCGCAGCACCTCGACCCGCTCCAGCCCCCAGGGCTCGTAGGAAGGCACGAGGAAGTTGACGCCGCGCATGTAGCGCAGCCCATCGAGATTGTTGATGAAGCCGGCGCCGCCGCCGCTGCCGCCGAAGCCGCGGATGAAGGCGCTGTCGTAGCGGCCCGAGGACAGGCGCGTCTCGGCGAGCACGCTGGCGGTGTAGCGCAGGGCCTGGCCGACACTCTGCACGGCCTGGTCGTCCATCTGCTGGCGCGTGACCACGGTGACGGATTGAGGCGTTTCGATCAGCGGCGTGTCGGTCTTCGTCGCGGTATCGCTGCGCCGCGCGACATAGCCGTTGACCGGGCCGCCAGCCTGCTCGCCCTGGACCTGGATCGTGTCCAGGCTGATTGCGCTCGCCTCCTGCGCCGTCGCGCGCCCGGCCCAGACAGCCAGAATCGCTGCGATCGCGACGCCGGTCCTGCAGGCCCCGCCATGGCCGTTCTTGGCTGCCGTCATCATTCTAACCCCTATACCGATGCGTAGACGCGCAGGTTTCGGGGGGCTTTTCTCAGGAAGGCGGTGATGCCGGCAACGCATTCGGCTTTCGCGAACGGCAGTATTTCTTTCGCAGGAGTTTCGAATGCGTCGAATG
>NZ_JBIWYK010000401.1:0-2906 GCF_044752385.1 Allobosea sp. CER48
GCACTTCAGGTCGGAGCGGCCGAATCCGCCGTCTCGCAGGCGCTCGACGCGTTGCGCAAGGCCTCGTGAGCGAGCGTCAGCCTTCGCTAACCGCCTTGGCGAAATTGGCGAAGAACTCGTCGGCCAGCTTCTTCGAAACCGAATCGATCAGGCGCGAGCCGAGCTGGATCAGCTTGCCGCCGACCTGGGCCTCGACTTCGTAGCGCAGCAGCGTCTGGCCGCCCTCGGCATCACTCAGATGGACTCGCGCGCCGCCCTTGGCGAAGCCGGCGATGCCGCCCTCGCCCTCGCCGGAGATACGGTAGCCGTTCGGCGGATCGAGTTCGCTGAGCTCGACCTTGCCCTTGAACGTCGCCTTCACCGGTCCGAGCTTGACCTTCACCACCGCCGAGAGATGCGTGTCGTCGTCCTTGGTCAGTTGCTCGCAGCCGGGGATGCAGGCCTTCAGCACCTCGGGATCGTTGAGCTTGGCCCAGACCACGTTTTTCGCGGCAGGCAGCGTCGCCTCGCCATTCATCGTCATCGCCATGGCGCATCTCCCGAGCAGTAAGCCGCGGCTCGGACGATTGCGGCCGGCGCGGTTCGAAGGCTATCCAGTTCCCTATCCATGGTCGCAAAGCCCTCGCCTGCACAAGAGGCCGGACGAAACGGACAGCGCACGGACAGGGAAAGCATGCTCGAACTCACTGCGGAGGAAAGGGCGATTGCGGCCGGATGCCAGGGCGATGGCGCCGCCATGGCGATGCGCATCGTGGCCGAGGCGGCCCGGCTGATGGGCGCGTCGCGGCTGATCCCGGTCGCTTCCGCCCATATCGACGGCGCGCTCTATCACGGCGACTCCGGCACGCATTTCGCGGAGAAACTGGTCCGGGGCGGCGCAC
The DNA here is from genome assembly GCF_044752385.1 of Allobosea sp. CER48. Lineage (NCBI taxonomy): Bacteria > Pseudomonadati > Pseudomonadota > Alphaproteobacteria > Hyphomicrobiales > Alloboseaceae > Allobosea > Allobosea sp. CER48. Next base: position 882 of record NZ_JBIWYK010000401.1, read on the forward strand.
GCGTCACCGTGCGCGCCAGCCTCAATGTCGGCTCGCTCGCACCCGCCGGCTGCGCCGCCATCCGCCTGCCGCCGCATGAGCGGGAGATGGCCCGGCGCATGATGCGGGCCTATGAGGCGATGGGTTGCGAGCCGAGCTGGACCTGCGCGCCCTATCAGGCCGGGCACCGGCCGGCACGGGGCACGGACGTCGCCTGGGGCGAATCGAACGCGGTGGTCTTCTGCAATTCGGTCCTCGGTGCCCGCACCAACCGCTACGGCGATTTCCTCGACATCGCCTGCGCCATCAGTGGTAGGGCACCGGACTATGGCCTGCACCGCACCGAGAATCGCCTTGCCACGCTGCTCGTCGATGTCGGCGGCCTGTCGCGGGAACTCCGCGAGGCGGATGTGTTCTACCCCGTGCTCGGCACGATCCTCGGGCGCGCGGCTGGCGATGCAGTCGCCGTCATCGACGGTTTGCAAGGGTTCACCAGCGAGGATCGGCTCAAGGCGCTGGGGGCCGCGGCAGCTTCGGCGGGTGGCGTCGGCCTGTTCCACGTCGCCGGCGTCACGCCGGAAGCTCCCGATATCGACGCCGCGCTCGGCGGCGCGCCGCCGCGTGAACGGATCGCCCTGACGCCGGCCGACATCGCCGCAGCGCTCGCCCGGCTCTCGACGGCCGGAGCGACCAAGCGGGTCGACGCCGTCGCGATCGGCTCGCCGCATCTCTCGCTGGCGGAGATCGATGAGGTCGAGCGCCTGATGGCCGGGCGGGCGCTGAAAATCCCGCTCTACGCCAATACCGGCCGGCACGTGCTCGCCCCGCTGGAAGCGCAGGGCCGGCGCCGCGCGCTGGAAGAGGCAGGTGTCGTCTTCGTGGTCGATACCTGTGTCGTGGTCACGCCGATCCTGCCCGAACTGGCCGGAGCCGTGCTGATGACCAACTCCGGCAAGTTCGCCCACTATGCCCCGGGCAACACCGGCTATGCCGTGACCTATGGCTCGCTGGCCGAATGTGTGGAGAGCGCCGTGGCGGGCCGGCTCGTCAGGGAACCGCGCTCATGGAGTTGAAGGCGCAGATCCTGCTGCCCGGCGGCCCCGCTCGGGGCGAGTGCCTGGCGCTGACCGCTCCGATCAGCTTCTGGGGCGGCGTCGATCCCGCCACCGGCACGATCATCGATGCCCGTCATCCTCAGCTCGGCTGGTGCGTGGCGGGCACGATCCTCGCCCTGCCGGGTACGATCGGCTCGTCCTCCGCCTCCGCCGTGCTGCTGGAACTGGTCCATGCCGGGAAGGCCCCGGCGGCACTGTTGCTGGACGCCCCGGATGCCATCCTGCTCCTTGGCCTCGTCGTCGCCCGCGAAATGGGATGGCGGACGCCGCCGGCCTTTCGCCTCGCGGCCACGGAGCAATCGCTCATCGCCGGCCGGGTGATCTCGATCTCGGCGGCTGGCGCAATCAGGCCGGGCTGAAGCTGGAAATCGGTTCAGACGGAGCCGAAATGCCGTCCACGGTAGATCAGCCCGGCGCCGCGGCCCGAGCCGCCGAGGCCCACGACCTCTCCGATCAGGACGCGATGGCTCGCGATGTCGTGCGTCGCGACCAGCCGGCAATCGAAAGCGGTGACGGCATCGAGCAGAACCGGTGCGCCGGTCGCTAGCGTGCCCCAGCGCGCCGTCATGAAGCGTTCTTCCCCCTCGATGCCACGCCGGCTCGCGAAAATCTCAGCGAGTTCGACGAGGTGTGCGGGAAGGGTGTTCACGCAGAACGTCCCGCTTGCCTCGATGGCGGCAAGCGTGCGGCTCGCCTGGGCGATGCACGCCAGCACGGTTGGCGGCGAATCCGAGACCGAAGCGACGGCCGTAGCAGTGAGCCCCACGCGGCCGGCCGGTCCTTCGGTCGTGACGACGTGGACCGCGCTCACGACTTGCGCCATGGCATCGCGGAAGGCGCCGGCACCCGGACGTTCGAGGGCGGGCGGCAATGGGTGGACGGTCTTCGTCATGAACTGGGGCGTCGACTCGCTGTTCCCGATCAAACGGAC
>NZ_JBIWYK010000402.1:0-2887 GCF_044752385.1 Allobosea sp. CER48
GCCGGGCCCGCGCGCCCATTCGGCCAGCAGCGCCAGCAATCCCACGGAATCCGGGCCGCCGGAAACGGCCACGAGCAGCGCCCTCTCCTGCGAGAGGCCCTGAAAGAGTTCGCCGGCCTCGAATGACGAGACCGGCGATACGATCGTCTCACCCTGCGGCAGCGCGCTCAAGCGCAGCCGGAACGGCGCCGCTCGCGCGCAACGCCCTGGCGCACGGCATTGGAGGCTGACGGATAATCGACACCGACCTTGGCGTAGGTCGCGCAGGCCTGGTCCTTGGCGCCGAGGCCGTTCAGGGCCATGCCGAGCTTGAGCAGGCTGTCGGGGGCCTTGGTGGCCTTCGGCGATTCCCGCGAGATCTTCAGGAATTGCTCGGCCGCCTCGCGATAGCGCTGGCGCTGCAGATAGCTCTCGCCGAGCCAGTAGGTGGCGTCGACCGCCTGCCGATCGCGCGGGTAGCTCTGCAGGAACTGGCGAAATCCCATCTCGGCCTGCTCGTATTCGCGGCGCTGGAGGGAGGCGAAGGCCAGATCATAGGCGTCCTTGGCCGTCTGCGGCCCGCTGGCCGCGGCAACGCTTGCGCCACGCGGCATGGCCGGTGCGCCGCCGCCCTGCTGGACCGGGCGCCCCACACCCTGCAGGTCGAGCGGCTGTCCGGTCGCGGGCCCCCCGGCGTAATCCTCGTCGATGATGCCGGCGATGCCGCCGCCGAGCTGCTGCGGCCCGCCGGCAGCGCCCTGCTGCATCGTCGGGTCGAAGGCATCGCCGCGGCGCTGGCGCTGCGGCGCCGCCCCACCGGCCGGCGGAGCGCTCGGCGCAGTCGCCCCGGAGCGGCCGCCACCCTTCTCGTTCAGGCGGAAATCGACATCCTCCTGGAACTTGCGCAGCTGGTCGCTGAGGCGGCGGTTCTCGAACTGGAGCTGCTCGATCTGGCCGGACATCTGGCGCAGCTGATTCTCGAGCCGGGTCGTCCGGACGAGGAGATCGGCCGCATCCTGCGCCGAAGCTGGCACCGCCCCGCCGAAGAGCGCCGCGGCGCAGGCGAGCGCGGCCAACCCCGAGCGGGAGAGAGAGCGGGAAAGGAACGAAACAAGCATCGATGAAACCGGTTTTCCGAACATGTCGCTCTCTCTATATCACCTGCTCACCACGGCCAAAATATGAACAATTTCATGGCGCCCCCGCATCCTTGGGCGCTTGGCCGAAATCCCCTCTGGCGCTTTGCCGGGGAGTTGCCTACATAGGTGGAGCGGGGCTGCCTGGTGCGTGAGAGACAGCATTCCCCGGGCCCATACGACTCCCTAGGGAGCTGTCCCTGACCGGGTCCCTGGATCCGGACACACGGCGCCCACCTACTTTAGTAGGTGTCCCGGGATTCAAAACTCCACGGCCGAGGTGGCTCCGCAGCCCTTATGACGACGCCTTCCGACACGCACGTCACGTCATCCCCCCGCAAGGCAGCCCTGCGCAGCGCGGCGCTCGACCGGCGCGACGCACTCGACATCGACTCGCGGCTGGAATGGGACCCGGAGATAACCGCCCAGGTTCTCGCGCTTCCCGTGTGGAAGGGCCCCGGCCCGGTTTCCGCCTATTGGCCGATGCGCTCGGAGGCCGATCCGCGCCCGATTCTCGAGGCGCTGCATGAGCGCGGCCTGCCACTCTGCCTGCCTGCGATCGTCGAGAAGCGCATGATCTTCCGCCGGTGGGCGCCTTATGAGGCGATCGTGCCCGGCGGCTTCGGCACGCTTGTCCCGGCCCCGACCGAGCCCGAGGTGAAGCCCGCCATACTGATCGTGCCGCTCGCCGCATTCGACCGGCGCGGCTACCGCATCGGCTATGGCAAGGGATATTACGACCGCGCCCTCGCGGAACTAGGTCCGACGATCAGCATCGGCATCGGCTATGCGGCCCAGGAGATCGAGGCCGTCCCGGACGAGGCCCATGATCGCCGTCTCGACTGGATCGTCACCGAGCGCGAAACCATTCGCTGCGGTTGATTCCGGCGCGTCTTCGCGCGAGTGAGGAGCTTTCGCCTCCTCCGGATCGGTTTCATGCGTCTTCTCTTCCTCGGTGACATCGTCGGCCGCCCCGGCCGGATCGCGATTCAGGAGCGGCTGCCCGCGCTGCGCGAGGCATGGAAGCTCGACTGCGTCATCATCAACGGCGAGAACTCCGCCGGCGGCTTCGGCATCACCGAGGCGATCTGCGACGAGATCCTGGCTGCCGGCGCCGACGTCATCACGCTGGGCAACCATTCCTGGGACCAGCGGGAGGCGCTGGTCTTCATCCAGCGTCAGGACCGGCTGATCCGCCCGGCCAACTACCCGCCCGGCACCCCGGGCCGCGGCGCCACCGTGATAGAGGCCCGCAACGGGGCCCGCGTCCTGGTCGTCAACGTCATGGGCCGGCTCTTCATGGACCCGCTCGACGACCCCTTCGCTGCCGTCGAGCGCGAGTTGTCGGCCTGCCCGCTCGGCGAGGTCGCGGATGCGGTGATCGTCGACGTCCATGCCGAGGCGACCAGCGAGAAGCAGGCGATGGGCTATTTCCTCGACGGCCGCGCCAGCCTCGTCGTCGGCACGCACACCCATGCACCGACCTCCGACACCCGCATCCTGCCCGGTGGCACCGCCTACCAGTCGGATGCCGGCATGTGCGGCGACTACGATTCCGTGCTCGGCATGCAGAAGGACGAGCCGGTGCGCCGCTTCCTGCAGAAAGTGCCCGGTGCCCGGCTTGAGCCCGCCACGGGCGAAGGCACGCTGTCGGGCGTCGCGGTCGAGATCGACGATGCGACGGGGCTGGCGAAGGCCGTGTGGGCGGTCCGGGTCGGCCCGCATCTCAGCGAGGCCCTGCCCGGATGGGCGCAGGCCTGATCCGACATGGG
>NZ_JBIWYK010000403.1:0-2882 GCF_044752385.1 Allobosea sp. CER48
GCCTTCAGGCCCTTTTCCTTGAGATAGCGGGCGGCGCCTGGGTGCAGCGGCACGGGCATGCCGTCGAGTGCCTTTTCCAGCTTGATCTCCTTGCCGGCCGAGTGCGAGGCGGCGAGATCGCCCAGATTCTCGAAGACGTTCTTCGTCATCTGGTAGACTAGCTCCTCCTTCACGCCCTCATGGGTGACGAGATAATTGACTACGGCGGCCGTGTTCACGTCGGCGGTCTGGCCGGTATAGGTGTTGGCCGGGATCGGCGCGCTGATGAAGGGCGGGCCGGCCTTGTCGATGACGGCTTTCGGCACCTCTACGACGTTGATCTCGACCGAGGTAGCCAGATCGCGCAGCGAGGCGACGCCGAGGCCGGCCGATTGCAGGGTGGCGTCGAGCTGGCGGTTCTTCATCAGCTCCACCGACTCGGCGAAGGGCAGGTACTCGATCTTGCCGAGGTCCTTGTAGGTGATGCCGGCGGCAGCAAGGATGGCGCGCGCATTGAGCTCGGTGCCGGATTTCGGCGCGCCGACCGAGAGGCGCTTGCCCTTGAGATCGGCTAGAGTCTTGATGCCGCTCTCCTTCGAGGCGACGATCTGGACATAGTTCGGATAGATCGCGGTGATCCCGCGCAGTTTCTTCAGCGGCGCCTTGAAGCCAGCCTCCTCGTCGCCCTTCCAGGCAGCGTCGAGCGAGTCGCCCAGCGTGAAGGCGATCTCCCCGCGCCCCTGCTGGAGCAGCACGAGGTTCTCGACCGAGGCCTTGGTCGCCTGCACGCTGGGGCGGACGTTCTGGATCTTGTCGCCATAGATCTTCGAGAGTGCGACGCCCATCGGGTAGTACACGCCCGAGGTGCCGCCGGTCAGGATGTTGATGAACTCCTGCGCGCCGGCCTTCACCGGAGCGGCAGCGAGCGCGACGGCGGCGGCAAGGCCGGCGAGATGCCGGGCCCGAAACAGCGATTTCATGATGTCTCCCTAGGATTTGCGATCCGGCTCATGCGGCCGGTTGTCGCATTTTTAGAGCACGCCCGCGGGCAAAGCGAAAGCGCAAGCGCGCACAAGGCGTTTCGCCTTTAGCCGAAGAGGCGGACTGGTTTCGCCATGATTGGCTGCCTATCTCCGTGCGGTACGGCCGCCCTTCTTCATCGGAACCGGCGGCCGGGCACCAGAGCAACTAGCGATCAGGAACGACATGCACGACCGCGCCGAGCAGGGTAGCAGCCTGGGGCTTCGCCTCGACCGACGAACTCTCCTCGCAGGTGCGGGTGCGACAGCGACGCTGGCGGCGCTCGGTTTCGCGCCGGAAGCGCTGGCACAGCAAGGTCTCAAGCTCGGTCAGCCCGAGGATTTCACCTTCGAATCGTTGAAGGCGCGGGTCAGGCAGATGGCTGCCCAGCCCTATCAGGCCCCCCCGAGCCCACAGCCGGACGTGCTGCAGCGAATCGACTACGACGCCCATGGCAAGATCCGGTTCAAGCCGGAGATGGCGCTGTGGGCAAACGGCCCCTCGTCCTGGCCGGTGACCTTCTTCCATCTTGGCCGCTACTTCCAGAAGCCGGTGCGCATGCATGTCGTGGAGGCCGGCCGCGCGCGCGAGATCGTCTACGACGAGAGCTATTTCGAGATGCCGGACAGTTCGCCGGCGCATGAATTGAAGCCCGGGACGGGCTTCGCCGGCTTCCGCCTGCAGGAGAGCCGCAGCGGCCATCCCGGCCGCAAGGGCGAGATGCTGGACTGGAAGAACAACGACTGGGTCGCCTTCCTCGGCGCCTCCTATTTCCGCGCCATCGGCGAGCTCTACCAGTACGGTCTGTCGGCGCGCGGGCTCGCCATCGATCCGGCGGTCGCCGGCAAGACCGAGGAGTTCCCGGACTTCACCCATGTCTGGCTGGAGACCCCGCAGGAAGGTGCAGAATACGTCACCCTCTACGCGCTGCTCTCGGGGCCGAGCGTCGCCGGCGCCTATCGCTTCCGCATGCATCGCGGCAAGGGTGTCACCATGGAGATCGAGACCGAGCTGCAGCTGCGCAAGGACGTCTCGCGTCTGGGGATCGCACCGCTGACCTCGATGTTCTGGTATTCCGAGACGCTCAAGCAAACGGCCGTCGACTGGCGCCCCGAAGTCCATGACTCCGACGGGCTCGCCCTCTGGACCGGTTCAGGCGAGCGCGCCTGGCGGCCGCTCAACAACCCTCCGCACACGATCGCCTCGGCCTTCTCGGATAACAACCCGCGCGGCTTCGGGCTGATGCAGCGGGACCGCGAGGTCGGGCATTATCTCGACGGAGTGTCCTATGAGCGCCGCCCGAGCCTCTGGGTCGAGACGGAAGGGGACTGGGGCAAGGGCTCGGTCCAGCTCGTCGAGATTCCGACCGATGACGAGATCCACGACAACATCGTCGCGATGTGGGTGCCGGAGGCCTCGGCCAGGGCCGGCAGCTCCTACAACTATCGCTACACGTTGCACTGGGTCGCGGACGAGCCTTTTCCGACGACGCTCGGGAAGGTCGTCGCGACGCGGCTGGGCAATGGTGGCCAGCCGGGAACGGCTCGTCCGCGCGGCGTGCGCAAGTTCATGGTCGAGTTCCTCGGCCCGGCGCTAGAGGCGCTTCCCTTCGGCACGAAGCCGGAAGTCGTACTCTCGAGCTCGCGCGGCAAATTCTCCTACGTCTTCGCGGAGCCCGTTCCTGATGACGTGCCCGGACATTGGCGGGCCCAGTTCGACCTTACGGTCGGCGGCAGCGAGCCGGTGGAGCTGCGCTGCTATCTCAAGGCGGGTGATGCGGTGCTGACAGAGACCTGGCTGTATCAGTACCTGCCGTTCTGAGAGAGATTGGGCCCCATTTCAGAAGCCCGCGTCCGGAACGCCGCTTCGCGGCTTTCGAACCG
>NZ_JBIWYK010000404.1:0-2877 GCF_044752385.1 Allobosea sp. CER48
CATGGCGGCAGCTTAATGAGCTCCGGGATGGCGTGCCAGTGCGCTCAGCCCGCCTTCTGCACGAACGAATCAAGCACCATCTTCCGGCCGGCCTTGTCGAAATCCACAGTCAGCTTGTTGCCGTCGACGCTGGCGACGGAGCCGGGGCCGAACTTGACGTGGAAGACGCGGGCGCCCTCGCCATAGGCGGATTCGCCTGAGGATTTCGCCGTCAGTTCGCCTTCGATCAGAAGCGGGCCTCGCTGGCGCGAACCGCCACCGAAATTCCCCTGGCCGAAGCCGCGGCCGCCTTCGGAGAAGCCGCTGCCACCACCACCGCTGTTCTTCGCCCGATTCTCCTGCGCGCGCTGCCAGCCCGGGGTGTTGTAGGTCGAGCCGAAGCTCTCCATCCGGTCGAAGCGCGAGGCGCCGTAGCCGCCCTGCGAATAGCTGGTCGGGGCCTGCTCGACCTCGACATGCTCCTCCGGCAGTTCGTCGATGAAGCGCGAAGGCAGGCTGGTCTGCCAGAGGCCGTGGATCCGCCGGTTCGAGGCGAAATAGAGCTTCAGCTTCTTGCGGGCGCGGGTGAGGCCGACATGGGCGAGGCGGCGCTCCTCCTCCAGTCCGGCGCGGCCGCTCTCGTCGAGGGCACGCTGGTTCGGGAAAAGCCCTTCCTCCCAGCCGGGCAGGAAGACGGTGTCGAATTCGAGCCCCTTGGCTGCGTGCAGCGTCATGATCGAGACGCGCGCCTCGGCCTCGCCGTCGGCGACGTCCATCACCAGCGAAACGTGCTCGAGGAAGGCCGGCAGGTCCGGGAACTCGTCGAGCGAGCGGACGAGCTCCTTGAGGTTTTCCAGGCGCCCGGCGGCATCGGCCGAGCGGTCCTTCTTCCACATCTCGGTGTAGCCGGATTCCTCCAGCACGAGTTCGGCGAGCTCGCCCTGTGGCATGTGCTCGGCCCGCGCCGACCAGCGGCCGAAAGCCTCGACCAGTTCGCGGAGCGCGGTGCGCGCCTTGGGCTTCAGCTCGTCGCTCTCGACCGCGGCGCGGGCCGATTGCATCAGCGAGAAACCGGTGGCGCGGGCGTGGTTGTGCAGGAGCTGAACCGTCGCGTCGCCAAGGCCGCGCTTGGGGACGTTGACGATGCGCTCGAAGGCGAGATCGTCGGTCGGCGAGACAACGCAGCGCAGATAGGCGAGCGCATCGCGGATTTCGGCGCGCTCATAGAAGCGCGGGCCGCCGATGACGCGATAGGGCACACCGGCCTGGACGAAGCGCTCCTCGATCTCGCGCATCTGGGCGGAGATACGCACGAGCACCGCGACCTCGGCGAGATTGTACTTCTTGGCCTGCATCGCCTCGATCTCGTCGGAGATCAGGCGGGCCTCCTCCTGGCTGTCCCAGGCGCCGGTGATGGTGACCTTCTCGCCGAGGGCGTCCTCGGTACGCAAGGTCTTGCCGAGGCGGCCCTCGTTGCGGGCGATCAGCTTGGAGGCAGTGGCGAGGATATGGCCGGTGGAGCGATAGTTGCGTTCCAGCCGGATCACGGTCGCCCCCGGAAAGTCGTGCTCGAAGCGCAGGATGTTGTCGACCTCGGCGCCGCGCCAGCCATAGATCGACTGGTCGTCATCGCCGACGCAGCAGATGTTGCGGCGGCCCTGGGCCAGCAGGCGCAGCCAGAGATACTGCGCGGTGTTGGTGTCCTGGTACTCGTCGACGAGGATGTAGCGGAAGCGGTCGTGATAGGTCTGGAGCACGTCCGGATAGTCGCGGAACAGCGTCAGGCAATGCAGCAGCAGATCGCCGAAATCGACGGCGTTCAGCGCCTTCAGCCGCTCCTGATAGGCGGCGTAGAGCTTGCCGCCCTTGCCATTGGCGAAGACGGCGGCCTCGCCATGCGGCACATCCTTGGGCGCGAGGCCGCGATTCTTCCAGCTATCGATGAAGCCCGCCAGCATGCGGCCGGGCCAGCGCTTCTCGTCGATGCCCTCGGCCTGGATCACCTGCTTCATCAGGCGGATCTGGTCGTCGGTGTCGAGGATGGTGAAGTCGCTGCGCAGGTCGAGCAGCTCCGCATGGCGGCGCAGGAGCTTCGCCGAGATCGAGTGGAAGGTGCCGAGCCAGGGCATGCCTTCCGCGACCGGGCCGACGAGATGGGCGACGCGCTCCTTCATCTCGCGCGCCGCCTTGTTGGTGAAGGTGACGGCGAGGATCTGCGAGGGATAGGCGCGGCCGGTCGAGATCAGATGGCCGATGCGGGTGGTCAGCACCCGGGTCTTGCCGGTGCCTGCGCCGGCGAGCACCAGAACAGGACCTTCCGTCGCCTCGACCGCCTGGCGCTGCTCCGGGTTGAGGCCCGCGAGATAGCCGGCTGCCGGCTGCGCGGCAGCGCGCGCGGCGAGGCCGCCGGGGCGTGGCGGGGGAGCGGAAAAGGGGTCGGTCTCGGACAAGGGTGCGCGCTGCTCGTGCGTGATTCGTTCTCCGGCGAATATAGGGCGCTCGTGTCAGGATTGCGCCTTGCCGGAACGATCATTTTATATCCCGTTCCACAGGGAGGTGGCAGCAATGGCCAAGCAGAGCGGGGACGAGCGCTGGGAGGTCACCAATCAGGTGCCGGTGCTGGCCGATTTCGACGCCTTCGCCGCCGATCCGGTGTTGCCCGGCATCGTCTCGGCCTTCGGGGCCGACTGGTCGCGCGAGCGCCTGCATGAGGCCGGGCGGACCGTCGGTTCGACGCGTGTGCAGGAGCAGGCCTGTCTCGCCAATCGCTACACGCCCGAACTCAAGGCCTTCGACCGCTTCGGCAACCGCATCGACGAGATCGCCTTCCATCCCGCGTGGCACGAGTTGATAGGGCTCGCCATCGGCCAGGAGACGCACGCGCTCGCCTGGAACCGG
>NZ_JBIWYK010000405.1:0-2854 GCF_044752385.1 Allobosea sp. CER48
GTATCGACAAGCTGGGACAGCCCGTGCAGGTTCGTGCGATGATGCCAGTTGGAAATCGCCCCATGACCGATGCCGCCACGCTTGCACGCCGGATCGCCCAGGGGCATGGCGACGAGCCGGCCGACCTCGTCGTCAAGGGCGCAAAGCTCCTCGACCTCGTCACCGGCGCACTCGCCGAGAGCGATATCGCGATCTGCGGCGATACCATCGTCGGGACCTACGGGACCTACGAGGGCAAGCGCGTCATCGACGCCAGAGGCCTGATCGCCGTGCCCGGCTTCATCGACACGCATCTGCACATCGAATCGTCGCTGGTTACGCCGCTAGAATTCGAACGCTGCGTGCTGCCCCATGGCGTCACCACCGCGATCTGCGATCCGCACGAGATTTCGAACGTGCTGGGCGCCCAGGGCATCCGCTATTTCCTTGCCTGCGCCGAGGCGATGCGGATGGATCTGCGCGTCAACCTGTCGAGCTGCGTGCCGGCGACGCATCTGGAGACGGCGGGCGCCCAACTGGAAGCCGGCGACCTGACGCCGATGATGGATCATCCCAAGGTGATCGGCCTGGCCGAGTTCATGAATTTCCCGGGCGTGATCCATCGCGATCCCGGCTGCCTCGCCAAGCTCGAAGCCTTCTCGCACCGCCATATCGACGGGCATGCGCCGCTGGTGCGGGGCATGGACCTCAACGCCTATCTCGCCGCCGGCATCCGCACCGACCACGAGACGACGACGGCGGACGAAGCCCGCGAGAAGCTCGCCAAGGGCATGGCGATCCTGATCCGCGAGGGCTCGGTCTCGAAGGACCTGCATCAGCTGATCCCGCTGATCTCGCGCGATGCATCGCCCTTCCTCGCGTTCTGCACCGATGACCGCAACCCGCTCGACATCGGCGAGGAAGGTCATCTCGACTACATGATCCGCACCGCCATCGCCGAGGGCGCCGATGTGCTGGCGACCTATCGCATCGCGTCGTTTTCGGCCGCACGGAATTTCGGGCTGTTCGACCGCGGCTTCATCGGGCCGGGCAAGCGTGCCGATATCGTGCTGGTCGAGGATCTCGCGGCCTGCTCGGTAAAACAGGTCCTCACCGGGGGCCGGCTGGTCGAGGAGGCGCTGTTCGCGGACCGTGCGACGATCGCGCCGGTCGGGCTCGGCAGCGTGAAAAGCCGCAAGCTCACGCCCGCCGATTTCACTGCTAAGGCCCGTGACGGCGAGACGCCGGTGATCGGCGTGGTGCCCGGTCGGATCATCACCGAACGATTGGCCATGGCGCTGCCCTCGCGCGACGGCGCGGCCCTGCCCGATCTTGCGCAGGATGCGATCAAGGTCACGGTGATCGAGCGCCACGGCAAGAACGGCGGCATCGCCACCGGCTTCGTCCATGGCTTCGGAATGAAGCACGGCGCCATCGCCTCCTCGGTCGGGCATGACAGCCATAATCTCTGCGTCGTCGGCGTGGACGAGGCCTCGATGGCGGCGGCGGCGAACCGCCTGATCGAGATCGGTGGCGGCTTCGCCGTGGCCGATGGCGGCGAGGTCACGGCGGAGCTGGCGCTGCCGGTCGCCGGGCTGATGAGCGAGCAGCCCTTCGAGACGGTGCGGCACGATCTTGAGAAGCTACGCGCCGCGGCGAAAGCTCTCGGCGTCGTGCTGGCCGAACCCTTCCTGCAGGTCGCCTTCCTGACCCTGCCGGTGATCCCGCATCTCAAGATCACCGACAAGGGGCTGGTCGATGTCGACCGGTTCGATTTCGCCTGACACAGCCGCCCTGCCCGGGCTTGACTCGAGCAGGGCGAAAGCAGCGTCGTCCTGTCCCGCGCTTCTCGGGTCGAGCCACGCTTCGCCCGCGAACGACGTCAGCCCAAAAACCTCAAACCCGCCCTTCCAGCGCAGCCATGACCTTCTCGGCGACGAGCCCGGACACGCGCCCGTTCGACTCGACCGTGTTGCCGGCGATATGCGGGGTCAGGATCAGGTTGGGGGCGCCCGAGAAGACCTTGGCCGCGTCCTTGCCGAGCGGCTCCTGCTCGTAGACATCGATCGCGGCGCCGCCGAGCTTGCCGGCCTTGAGGGCCTTGACCAATGCCGCCTCGTCCATGATGCCGCCGCGCGCGGTATTGATCAGGATCGCGTCCTGCTTCATCCGGGCGAAGGCCTTCGCGTCGATCATGCCGCGGGTTTCCGAGGTCAGCGGGACATGCAGGCTGATCACGTCGGACTCGGACAGCAACTCGTCGAATTCGAGCCGCCGCACGCCGCTCCAGGCGGGATCGTCGGCGAGCAGGCGCGGGTGGTAGGCCGCGACCTCCATGCCGATCGCGCGAGCGTGGTGAGCGACGTCGCGGGCGATCGAGCCGAAGCCGACGAGCCCCAGCAGCTTTCCGGCAATCTCGCGGCCGATCAGCCTGGTCTTGGGGAATTCGCCGGCGAGCATCGCGGCATTGGCGAAATAGGCGCCGCGCAGCAGCGTCATCGTCGTGCCGATGACGTACTCGACGACGGAAAGGCTGTTGGCACCGGTCGCGGGGAAAACGCGGATGCCGCGGTCGGCGCAGGCTTCCATGTCGAGATTGTCCAGGCCGACGCCGAGGCGGCCGATCACCTTGAGCCGCTTCGCCGCTTCAAGAACCTTGCCTGGTTGCGCACGATGACGGCGGGAACGGCAGCGAAAAGGCGCGCCATCTCGTCGGGGTTCGCATAGAGCTCGGGATCGTAATGGACCGCGAAGCGCGCCTTCAGGTTGGCGACGGCAGTGTCGTCCATGAATTCGGTGATGACGATGTCGGTCATGCTATCCCCCGCAGCCTTCTGTCGGGCTTTCAGCCCAGCAACACAAGGCCGCCTGTCAC
>NZ_JBIWYK010000406.1:0-2841 GCF_044752385.1 Allobosea sp. CER48
CCGATTCAAGCCTTTGAGATGAATCGCAAAGCTGCGCTCACACCTCCTCGATGTAGCGACGGTGCAGATGCGCCTTGAAGACCGAGGCGTCGAGCGGCCGGCCGGTCGCTTCCGTGAGCAGGTCGTCGGTGGGCAGCAGCGAGCCCTTGCCGTGGATGTTGGCCCGCAGCCAGGCCACCAGCGGGCTGAAATCTCCCTTGCCGATGCCGGGCAGGATGGCGGGTTCGGCCCGGCAGGCGGCGTCGAAGATCTGCGCGGCCGTCATGGCGCCGAGCGTGTAGGTCGGGAAGTAGCCCCATCCGCCCGAGGGCCAGTGGATGTCCTGCAGGCAGCCGACACGGTCGTCCGGAACCGTGACGCCGAGCAGGGACTTCATGCCGGCGTTCCACGCCGCGGGCAGCTCGGCGAGCGGCATCTCGTCGGCGATCAGTGCCTTCTCCAGCCGATAGCGAAGGATGACGTGGGCGGGATAGGTCACTTCGTCGGCATCGACCCGGATGAAGCCCGGCTCGACGCGCGTGTAGCGGCGCCACATCGCCTCGGGTTCCCAGGCCGGGCCGGCACCGCCGAAGCTCTCCCGCATCAGCGGAGCGGCGAATGCGAGGAACTGGCGCGAGCGGCAAGCCTGCATCTCCATCAGCAGCGACTGGCTTTCATGGATGCTCATGCCGCGCGCGACGCCGACAGGCTGGCTCATGTAGCCTTGCGGCCGGCCCTGTTCGTAGAGCGCGTGGCCGGTTTCGTGCAGCACGCCCATAAGTGCCTTGGTCAAATCCGCCTCGTCGTAGCGCGTGGTGATGCGGACGTCGTTGTCGGCACCGCCGCAGAACGGATGGGTCGAGATATCCAGCCGTCCGCGCTCGAAATCATAGCCAAGCGCTGCCATCATCCGCAGGCCCAGGGCGCGTTGCGTTTCGGTCGCGAAAGGACCTTCCAGGGTCGGCAGCGCCGGCCGGCGCGCCTGGACCGCCATCGCCTCCCGGGTGAAGCCGGGCAGGAAGGCGGCAAGATCGTCGAACAGGGCGTCGATCTTGGCCGAGCGGCCACCGGGCTCGTAGTCGTTGAGCAGGGCATCGTAGGGCGAAAGACCGAGCTTCTCGCCCTTGGCCTTGCCGATCTGGCGCTGCAGGTTCAGCACCTCGGCGAGATAGGGCAGGAGCCCCGCGAAATCGGAGTCTGCCCGCGCCTGGCGCCAACGCATCTCGCAGGCCGAGACGGCCTTGCTCGAGGCTTCGACGAGATCTGCCGGAAGTGCGGTATCGACGGTCCAGACGCGCCGGATCTCACGCAGATTGGCCTTCTCCCAGTCGCCCAGCCCGTCGCCGCTTTCCGCGGCCGCGAGCCAGTCCCCGATGCGGGCGTCGGTCGCCAGCCCGTGGCGCATGACATGCAGCAGTGCCATGCTCTCGGCCCGCGTCTCCGCGGCGCCCTTCGGCATCATCGTGTCGTTGTCCCATTGCAGGATGCCGATGGCGTTCGAAAGCGCGCTGATGCGGGCGAAATGGGCGGTGAGGTCGGAATAGGCTGTCATGCGGTTCTCTGCAGTCAGTGTTCGCATCGCAGTGGAAAGGCTTTCGTCGTTCCCGACAAGCGGCGATCCCGCATCGGCCCGGAACCCATCGAAGCATGTCGCTCTCTACGATGGATTCCGGGTCTCGGCTGCGCTTCGCCGGGAATGAACGCTGGCGGCGAAGTCAGGCGAACAGCTTGGAATATTGCCGCGGCTGCGACCGCAGATACTGGTCCGGTGCCTTGACGCTGGCACCGAGCTGCGCCGCGGCATGCCAGGGCCAGCGCGGATCGTAGAGGATGCCGCGCGCAAGCCCGATCAGATCGGCCTCGCCGGTCCCGATGATCGCCTCGGCCTGTTCCGGCTCCGTGATGAGGCCGACGGCGATGGTGGGGATGCCGGTCGCCTGCTTCACCGCTCGGGCAAATGGCACCTGATAGCTCGGGCCGAGCGGAATCGTCTGGGCCGCCGAGAGCCCGCCGCTAGAGACATGGATGAAGTCGGCGCCATGCGTCTTTGCGGCTTCGGAGAAGACGATGCTCTGCCCGACGTCCCAGCCGCCTTCGACCCAGTCCGTGCCCGAGATGCGGAAGCCGACCGGGTAACCGGCGGGCACCACGGAACGCACTGCGTCCAGCACCTGCAGCGGGAAGCGCATGCGGTTCTCGAGCGAGCCACCATACTCGTCCTCGCGCCTGTTCGAGAGCGGCGAGAGGAACTGGTGCATCAGGTAGCCATGGGCTCCGTGCAGTTCGATCGCCGCCAGTCCGAGCCGGACGCTTCGCCGAGCCGCGACGGCGAAGGCTTCGACGAGACGGGCGATGTCATCGCGAGTAAGCGCGCGTGGAGGCCGCGGATAGCTCTCGAAGCCGACTGCCGACGGGGCATGGACGTTCCAGCCACCCTCGTCCAGGCCGAGCTGGCCGCCGCCCTTCCAGGGCTGCGCGACCGAGGCCTTGCGGCCGGCATGGGCCAGCTGGATTGCGATCGGCATGTCCGACCAGGAGCGCGCGGCTTCCAGCGCCTTGCCCAGCGCGGCTTCCGTCTCGTCCGACCAGAGGCCGACATCGAACGGGCTGATGCGTCCGTCCGGTTCGACGGCCGTGGCTTCGATGATGAGCAAGGCCGCGCCCGACAGTGCGAGATGGCCGAGATGGATGGTGTGCCAGTCCGTGGCGCAGCCGTCCTTGGCCGAATACTGGCACATCGGCGCGATGACGATGCGGTTGGCGAGCGTGAGGTTGCCGAGCTGATAGGGGCTGAAGAGTTGGCTCATGTCGGGAAGGCTTCTCGATGAGGGAGGTCCGTAAGCCAGTCTAGAAGCGCTTTCG
>NZ_JBIWYK010000407.1:0-2821 GCF_044752385.1 Allobosea sp. CER48
CGAAAAGCAGGCGCTCGACGTACCCGGCACCGTCAGCGTCATCACGCGGCAGGACATGGAGCAGCGGATCACGCGTGATACCCAGGACCTGGTCCGCTACGAGCCGGGCGTGATCGTCAGCCGCCAGACCACGGCAACCGATCCCTTCGGCAACTATGGCGGCTTCACCATCCGCGGCGTCGGCGGCAACCGCGTCCAGATGCAGGTTGATGGCTCGCGGGTGATCGAGCGCATTACCGACGGCAACCGCGACTTCGTCGATCTGCCCTTCCTCAAGAGCGTCGAGATCGTGCGCGGTCCGGGCTCGGTGCTTTGGGGAGCCGATGCGCTGGGCGGCATCGTCGCCTATCGCACGATGGATCCGCAGGACCTGCTGAAGGGCCGCACCGACAGGCCCTGGGCCGCGAAGCTGAACACGAGCTACGACAGCCTGGACCGCTCCTTCGTCAAGACCGGCATTGCCGCCTACAGCTTCTCGCCCGCGCTGGAGGCGATCATCGGCGTCAGCCAGCGCACTGCGCAGGAAGCCAAGCTCTCGAAGGCTCGCGCCGATGGTGGCCGCTGGGGCTGCCCGGTGCCGACGCTGCGCTATCTCGGGTGCAACCTGCTGAATCCGCTCGATACCGAGGTCTGGAACGCCTTTGGGAAGATCGTGTTCAAGCCCACTGCCGACCACAGCTTCAAGCTCACCGGCGAGTATTTCGACAGCGATTCCACGGTGAACCAGCTCTACAACTATAATGTGGTCAGCTCGGGCATCCGCAACGGACCCAACGTTCGCGACCAGGTGAAGTCACGCAAGCGGCTGGCGCTGGAGCATGAGTGGAACGTCGGATCGAGCTTCCTCGACTCGATCCGCTGGCAGGCCTCGTTCACGCCGCAGAGCCGAACCTTCACGACCAACAACTGGCAGACGCTCGCCAACGGCCAGCAGCGCTTCACGCGCGGCCTGCTCGACTATACTGAGCAGTTCTCGCAGTTGGACGTCCAGGCCAAGTCGAGCTTTGCGTTGGGATCCAGCTTCCACCGGTTGACCTATGGCTTCCAGGGCGACATCACCCGCACCGATTACGAGCGGCGCGACGATGTCCGCAACCTCGCCACCGGCGTGACGACGACCGCGATCGCCGGGGGCTTCAACTTCGCCAACGCCACGACGACGCGCGCCGACATCTATCTCCAGGACGAGATAGAACTGCTCGACGGCCGCTGGACGATCACGCCGGGCGTTCGCTACGCGAACTACAACATCGATCCACGGGTGGGCCCCGGCTATGTGATCGTGCCCGGCAAGGCGCCGCGCGAGCTGGAGTCGCACCGGCTCATCCCGCAGGTCGGCACGATCTTCAAGCTGGACGAGACCTATTCGCTCTATGCCCGCTATGCCGAAGGCTTCAAGATGCCGACGGCGCAGCAGTTGTACACTTCGCTGCCTTTCGGCACGCAGAACCTGATCCCGAATCCGGATTTGCGGCCGGAGAAGGTCAAATCCTACGAGGCGGGCGTGCGCGGCCGCTTCACCGATGGCTGGTTCTCGGTCGGCGTCTTCCATGCCGACTACACGGACTTCATTCAGGAGCTCTACGAGGTCCCCGGCACCACCGACATCACCTCGCGCAATCTGGCGCGCGTGAAGATCTCGGGCGTCGAGGCGTCTGCCGAATGGCGTTTCCAGGAACGCTGGGTCACGCATCTGGCACTGAGCTATCAATACGGCCAGCAGCGAAAGACGCAGGGCTCGCTAGAGGTCCCCTACAATGTAAGCCCGCTCAAGGCGGTGACCGGCCTCAAATACCTGATGCCGGAATACGGGCTGGAGGCGGAAGTCCTCGGCACCTTCGCGGCCGGCGCGACGCGCACGGACGCTCCGACCACGTTCAAGCCCGGCGGCTATTCGGTGTTCGATGCCTATCTGAACTGGAAGCCGACCAGCTTCATTACCGTCCGCGGCGGCGTGCAGAACATCCTCGACAAGCGCTACTTCGCCGACGTGCTGAATTACGACAAGGTGCCTTCGTTGGTCTCGGTCGCTGCCGCCAACCCGCTCGAACTGCAGACGGCGCCGGGCCGGACCTTCAAGCTCGCCGCTTCCGTCGAGTTCTGACTTTTCCCGTTTGAGACGCCGCATCCCGAGAAGGGAGCGGCGGATCCGCGGCGCTCCGCCCGAGACCCCGGAGCGTCGCCCCCTTTTTTGGAGACGACAATGACAAGAGTGACAAACCCGCGCGAACGCCTGAGGCAGTCGCCGGCCGAGATCCTCCCGAGCCTGCCCGAGATGGGGCGGGTCATGCTGAGCGCGCGCGCCGGCGGTGTGACCCATGAGCGGATGGGCGCAGTCAAGGCCGTCACGATCGCCGGCGACGCGGCCCGGCTCTCGGGTGCCTTTCATGACAGCCGCATCGACTTGACGGTGGTCAGGCGCATCGTCGCCGATCGGACAAGTAGGATGCGAGAGCGGGTGTTGCCGCGCCTGGAATGCCAGGACGACAATGGTGAAACCCTGTTCAGCCTGATCGGCCTCGACGGGCTGGAACCCTTCGACAACGCGCTCGCTGCCTTCGGCGCGGGCGAGCTGCTGGAGCCGGCCGCGCGGGAGATGCCGGGCGCCGGCGGAGCGATCGACGTGCCGGAGGACGATCTCGGCGCCCTCAGCTTCGCGGCCATCCTCGCCAGCGGCGCGGCCATCTCGATCGACATCGAGCGCCCCGGGCTGTTCCAGCACTGGGAGGCCGAACTGCCCGAGCCCAAGTCCGCGATGGGCTACGTCAATATCATGCAGGCCGATTTTCATCTGCATCTGAAAGCCGGCGCCGTGGCGCGC
>NZ_JBIWYK010000408.1:0-2806 GCF_044752385.1 Allobosea sp. CER48
ATGATCCGGTATAAGGGGCGTTCAAGCGGGCTGCCATACGTCGCAGATCCGCAGCAAACGGATTGGTTTTGTTAACCGAAATCCTGATCGTCCTGGCGCTGACGATCGTTAATGGACTTCTCGCCATGTCCGAGCTCGCCGTGGTTTCGTCGCGGCCCGCTCGCCTCAAGGTCCTCAGCGACCAGGGCAATAAAGGCGCCGCGACCGCGATACGCCTGGCCGAGGATCCCGGCCGCTTCCTCTCCACCGTACAGATCGGCATCACGCTCGTCGGCGTGCTCTCCGGCGCATTCTCGGGGGCCACGCTGGGCGCGCGCCTGTCGGAATGGCTCGGCACTCAGGGTTTCTCGCCTTCGGTTTCGGATACGCTCGGCGTTGGCATTGTGGTCGTTGCGATCACCTATCTCTCCCTGATCCTCGGCGAACTGGTGCCCAAGCAGATCGCGCTGCGCGATCCCGAGCGCGTGGCTGCACGTGTCGCGCCGGCCATGTCACTGATGTCGAAGATCGGCGCGCCTCTTGTCTTCCTGCTCGATGTTTCCGGCAAATCGGTGCTCGCGCTGCTCGGCCAGAAGGGCGAGTCGGAGGAGAAGGTCACGGAGGAGGAGGTGCGCACCATCATCGCCGAGGCTGAAACAGCCGGTGTGCTGGAGCGCGACGAGCGCGAGATGATCGCTGGCGTCATGCGCCTCGCCGACCGATCGGCCCGCGCCCTGATGACACCGCGCCGCGAGGTCGAGGTGATCGATCTGTCGGACAGCGCCGAGGAAATCCGTCAACAGCTCAAGGATACCCGCCGGTCGCGCTTGCCGGTGCAGGACGGCGAGTCGGATTCGATCATCGGCGTGGTGTTGGTGAAGGATCTGATCGACTTCATCGCCGCCGGCGACATCGAAGAACTGCGCCGGCATGTGCAGGACGCCCCGTTGGTGATGGACACCGCCGACTCCTTGCATGTTCTGCGCGAGATCCGCTCCAGCCGCGTGCACATGGCTGTTGTCTTCGACGAGTACGGCCACTTCGAGGGGATCATCACCCCCGGCGACGTGCTCGAGGCGATCATCGGTGCCTTCCAGGAAGAGGAGGAGGGCGAGCCGGCCATCGTGACGCGGGCAGATGGCTCCTACCTCGTCGCCGGCTGGATGCAGGTCGACGAATTCTCGCACGAGCTTGGCATCCCGATCCCGCGCGATGCCGATTTCCAGACGGTCGCCGGTTTCATCCTGGCCGAGATGAACCATCTGCCGAATGTCGGCGAAGCCTTCGACAAGGGGCATTGGCGCTTCGAGGTCGTCGATCTCGACGGTCGCCGCATCGACAAGATCCTGGTCAGCCGGATCGAGTGAGGCGTTCGCCGGCGTTGACGCCGGCGGATCTCGCATGGTCTAGTAGCCGCAAGGGGTGCATCGCGACGACCCCGTGAGGCTTCGGCCCAATGTTCGCGTCCAGCTTCCTTGCCCAGGATGGACGCATCATGTCTTCCAACGAACAGATCACGGTCGCCCAGCTCTCGCGGCTGGTCGGCCTGCCCGATGCGCCGGCCATCATCGATGTTCGGATCGATGACGACATCGCCGCGGATCCCGTATTCCTGCCGGCCTCGACACGGCGCGACTACCGCAAGCTTGCCGAGTGGGCGCCGGCCTATGCCGGCGAACGACGCGTTGTCGTCGTTTGCCACCAGGGCCTCAAGCTCAGCGAGGGCGTGGCAGCCTGGCTGCGCCACGCCGGCATCGCGGCCGAGAGCCTGGAAGGCGGGCACCAGGCCTGGCGCCAGGCCGGTGGCCTGACCTTTGCCGCGGAGCGCCTGCCTGCTCCCGGGAACGCGGGCGGGAGCCTTTGGGTAACGCGGGCGCGCCCGAAGATCGACCGCATCGCCTGTCCCTGGCTGATCCGCCGCTTCATCGACCGTCAGGCGGTTTTCCTCTTCGTCGCTGCTGCGGAGGTCGAGGCGGTCGCGGATCGCTTCGGAGCGACGCCGTTCGATATCGAGGGGGTGTTCTGGAGCCACCGCGGGCCGCGCTGCACCTTCGACGCGATGATCGAGGAGTTCCGGCTGGGATCCCCGGCCCTGGACCGGCTCGCCCGTATCGTCAGGGCTGCAGATACCGCGACGCTGGAGGCGGAGCCGCAGGCCGCCGGCCTCCTCGCGGCATCGCTCGGGCTTTCGCGGATGTTCAAGCACGATCTCGAACAGCTCGACGCGGGAATGCTGCTTTACGATGCCTTCTATCGCTGGTGTCGCGACGCGGCCGAAGAGACCCATAACTGGCCTGCGCCGAGGCCGGCCGCGGAGGCCAGGAGATGACGATCGCACAGACCGGCGCGACGGCGCTGCCGGCCGAGCGCATGCCCTCTCTCGCAGAGGCCACGCGCGTTTGGGCCCGGATCGGCCTTCTGTCCTTTGGCGGGCCGGCTGGGCAGATCGCGCTGATGCACAAGGAACTGGTCGAGGACCGCCGCTGGATCGGCGAGGAGCGCTTCCTGCATGCGCTCAACTATTGCATGCTGCTGCCGGGGCCGGAGGCGCAGCAACTCGCCGTCTATATCGGCTGGCTCATGCACCGGACGCTCGGCGGTCTGATCGCCGGCCTGCTGTTCATCCTGCCCGGCGCGCTGGTGATGCTGGGGCTGAGCATCCTCTATGTCTCCTGGCGGCACGTTCCGCTGATCGATGGCCTGTTCTTTGGCGTCAAGGCGGCCGTACTCGCCATCGTCATCGAGGCAGGCCTCAGGATCAGCCGTCGGGCGCTCAAGAACGGTGCAATGGTGGCGGTTGCGGTGGCTGCATTCATCGCGATCTTCC
>NZ_JBIWYK010000409.1:0-2797 GCF_044752385.1 Allobosea sp. CER48
ATGGAAGGACCCCATCGATACCTGCCTATGAAAGCGGCAGGCCAGGACAATTGTCCAGCTTCCTCCCTCTTCCCGAACGGCAGCGAATGCGCATAGGCTGACCGAAAAGGGGACGAGGGCTGCATGGTCGCATTCGACGAAATGACCGGCACCGGCACGGAGCTCAGGTCGGCCTATGACGCTCTCGACCGCTGGCTCAAGGAGACACCGGCGGAAACGCTGGCGCTGAAGCGCAGTCAGGCCGAGCTGTTCTTCCGGCGCATCGGCATTACCTTCGCCGTCTACGGCGATGCGGAATCGACCGAGCGGCTGATCCCCTTCGACATCATCCCGCGCGTGCTGACCAAGCCGGAATGGACCAAGCTCGAAGCCGGCCTGCGCCAGCGCGTCACCGCGCTGAACATGTTCCTGGCCGATGTCTACGGGCCGAAGGAGTGCCTGAAGGCCGGCATCATCCCGCCGGATCTCGTCTACCGGAACGCCTGCTACCAGCTCGAAATGGTCGACTTCAAGGTGCCGCACGGCATCTACTGCCACATCGCCGGGATCGATGTGGTGCGCGTCGATGCCGATACCTTCTACGTGCTGGAGGACAATGCCCGCACGCCATCCGGGGTCTCCTACATGATGGAGAACCGCGAGGTGATGCTCAGGCTCTTTCCCGAGCTCTTCGCGTCGCATCGCGTCGCCCCGGTCGACAACTATCCGGACCAGTTGCTGGCGGCCCTGCGCTCGGTCGCACCGCGCAGCGCCTCCTCCGATCCGACGATCTGCCTGCTCACGCCCGGCCAGTACAACTCGGCCTTCTACGAACACTCGTTCCTGGCCGACAAGCTCGGCATCGAGCTGGTCGAGGGCTCGGACCTGCTGGTCAAGGACGATGTCGTCTACATGCGGACGACCGAAGGGCCGAAGCGCGTGGACGTGATCTACCGGCGCATCGACGACGACTTCATCGATCCGCTCGTCTTCCGCAGCGACTCGGTCCTCGGCGTCCCCGGCATCATCGGCGCCTACAAGGCCGGCAACGTCACGCTGGCAAACGCCGTCGGTACCGGCGTCGCCGACGACAAGGCGGTCTACAGCTACATGCCGGAGATCGTGAAGTTCTACACCGGCGAGGAGCCGATCCTGAAGAATGTCCCGACATTCCGCTGCCGCGAGCCGGAAGCGAACGCCTATGTGCTCGACAACCTCGAAAAGCTCGTCGTGAAGGAGGTGAACGGCTCGGGCGGATACGGCATGCTCGTCGGCCCGCATGCCAACAAGGCGCAGATCGAGACCTTCCGGCGCAAGCTCAAGGCCCAGCCGGACGGCTTCATCGCCCAGCCCACGCTGGCCCTCTCCACCTGCCCGACCTTCGTCGCCTCTGGGGTGGCGCCGCGCCATGTCGACCTGCGCCCCTATGTGCTGTCCGGCGCCAACGGCATCTCCTGCGTGCCGGGCGGCCTCACCCGCGTCGCCCTCAAGGAAGGTTCCCTGGTCGTCAATTCGAGCCAGGGCGGCGGGACCAAGGACACCTGGGTCCTCGACGCATGACGCTCTGTCGCCTTCCCTTCGACGCCCTGCATTCCCCCGCCACGCAGCGGAAAGGCATTCGCTGACCATGCTCTCGCGTACAGCCGACAGCCTCTACTGGGTATCCCGTTACGTCGAGCGGGCCGAGTATCTCGCCCGGATCCTCGATGCCACCACCCGCCTGACCAACCTGCCCACCAATTATGGCGGCGCCGGCACGGAGTGGCACAGCGCCGTTTCGACCGCCGGGTGCGAGGACGCCTTTGCAAAGGCCTATGGCGAGGCCAACGAACGCAATGTCTGCGACTTCCTGACCTTCAACCCGGACAATCCGTCGTCGATACGCAACTGCCTCGCGCTCGCCCGCTCCAACGCCCGCGCCGTGCGCACTGCGCTGACATCGGAGATGTGGGATGCCATCAATGGCGCCTGGCTGGAACTCCAGCGCTTCGAAAAGACGCGGATGGATCGCGAGGAATTCGCCCGCTTCCTCGACTGGGTGAAGAGTGTCTCTCTCGCCTTCGACGGCTCTGCCTACCGGACCATGCTGCGCGACGACAACTACTGGTTCTCGCGGCTCGGCGTCTATCTGGAGCGTGCCGACAACACCGCGCGCATTCTCGACGTGAAGTACCATGTCCTGCTGCCGGCGGATGAGCAGGTCGGCGGGTCGCTCGATTACTTCCAGTGGAGCACCGTGCTGCGCGAAGTCTCGGCGCTGACGGCCTATCACTGGGTCTATCGCGAGGCGGTGAAGCCGATCCTCGTCGCGGACCTCCTGATCCTGAACCGCCGCATGCCGCGTTCGCTCGCCGCCTGCTACGAGAGCATCTCGCGCTTCCTCGACCATCTCGGCGATGCGTATGGCCGGCAAGGCGCTTCCCAGCGCCAGGCCCGCAAGACGTTGGCCAACCTCAGCAATACCAAGATCGACGAAATCTTCGAGCATGGGCTGCACGAGTTCATCGAGGAGTTCATCACCGAGAACAACCGCCTCGGCCACACCATCTTCGAGCAGTATCTGCAATGAACGACCTGCCCGCGCGCGGCGCCGCGGCCGCAGAACGACTGCCCTAACCGCTCGGACCGGACCATGCGGATCAGGATCGCCCACACCATCGCCTATGATTACGCCGAGCCTGCGCGCCATATCACGCAGATTCTGCGGCTGACGCCGCGGGACCATGACGGGCAGCACGTCATGTCCTGGCGTATCGAGCCGAGCGTCGACGGCCGCCTGCGCTCGAGCCAGGATGCACACGGCAACATCGTGCACAGC
>NZ_JBIWYK010000410.1:0-2756 GCF_044752385.1 Allobosea sp. CER48
GCCAGTTCCGGCGTGGTGCAGAGGATCGGATTACCCCTGGCGATCCCTTCGCCGGCGAAGAAATCATTGATCGAGGCGCCGGCCTCGCCGGCGATGACGATGCCGGCGGCGACGTCCCAGGCGTTGATGTGCAGCTCGGCATAGGCGTCGCTGCTGCCGTCGGCGACATGGCACAGCCCGAGCGTGCCCGATCCGCCGCGCTTCATCGCGGCGCCCGCGGCATAGCCGCGCTCGATGACCTTGAGATAGCTGGCTGCCGGCATGCGGGTCGACCAGCCCAGCTCTACCGAAGCCCGGGCGATGTCGGTGGCGCCCGAGACCGTGATCGGATCGCCGTTCAGGGTCGCACCGGCACCGCGCCGGGCGGCATAGACCTCACCCAGAGCCGGCGCCGCCACGACGCCGATTTCGGGCTGGCGGTTCGCCAGGAAGCCGATCGAGATGCACCAGTTGCGGTCGCCATGGGCGAAATTGGCGGTGCCGTCGATCGGATCGAGGATCCAGAGCGCATCGGAGGCCTGGCCGCCGCCCTCCTCGCCGATGACGGAGTCGCTCGGGAAAAGCTGCGACAGGCGCTGGCGCAGGAAATCCTCGACCTTGCCATCGGCGACGGTCAGCCAGTCCTGCGCGCCCTTCATGGTCACGCCGAGCGACTCGCGCCTGTTGAAATAGCCCAGTGCCAGATGGCTCGCCTCGGCGGCGAGGCCGAGCGCCGCGTAATAGCGCAGGTCGCGTTCCGCCGGCGTCATCGGGCTCCCCATCACCGGGCCTCCAGATCGACGCGGACCGGCTTGCCGGTCTGCGCGGATTCCGTCGCGGCGTCGGCGAGAATCTGCGCCTTCAGGCCGTCGAGGCCGGTCGGCGAGGCCGCCGCCTTGCCGTGGCAGGCGGCGATGAAGGCGTCGAGCTCGGCACGATAG
This sequence comes from Allobosea sp. CER48, assembly GCF_044752385.1. Lineage (NCBI taxonomy): Bacteria > Pseudomonadati > Pseudomonadota > Alphaproteobacteria > Hyphomicrobiales > Alloboseaceae > Allobosea > Allobosea sp. CER48. The sequence continues at coordinate 921 of NZ_JBIWYK010000410.1, forward strand.
GCCGCGGCATAGCGCTCCAGGAAGAAGTTCTGCACGGGGTCGGCGCGGAAGCCCTGCCCGGTGGCGATCTCGACCGTGGTCTCGTGGATGTTGCCCGCGCGCAGCATGCCCTGCGAGCCATGGACCTCGATGCGCTGGTCGTAGCCATAGGTCGCACGGCGGGAGTTCGAGATCTGGGCGATCCTGCCCGAGGCCGTCTTCATGATCACCGCGGCGGTGTCGACGTCGCCGGCCTCGCCGATCGCCTTGTCGACGAGCGCAGAGCCCAGCGCGAAGACCTCGACCGGCTCCTCGGCCAGGAGGAAGCGCGCCATGTCGAAGTCATGGATCATCATGTCGCGGAACAACCCGCCCGAGCGCTTCACATACTCGACCGGCGGGGGCGAGGGATCGCGCGAGATCACGGTGACGATCTCGATCGCGCCGGCCTCGCCTGCGCGCAGCCGCTTCTCCAGCGCGGCGAAGTTCGGGTCGAAGCGCCGGTTGAAGCCGATCATCAGGGGCTTGCCGGACGTCTCGACGACGGCGAGGCAGCGGCGGATGCGGGCGGCGTCGAGATCGACCGGCTTCTCGCAGAACACGGCCTTGCCCGCGGTGACGGCCTGCTCGATCAGATCGGCATGGGTGTCGGTCGGCGTGCAGACCAGCACGGCGTCGATCGCCTTGTCGGCAAGGATCGACTCGGTGGTCGTCGCCTTCGCGCCCGTTGCGGCGGCAAGCGAGGCCGCGGCCTCCGGCATGGCGTCGGTGACGGCGACCAGCTCCGCGTCGCCGCGCGCGGCGACATTCAGTCCGTGGATGCGCCCGATGCGGCCGGCGCCCAGCAATCCGATCTTCATGGTCGTCTTCAGTCCCGTGGTCTGGTCCGGCGGCCGTCCTGCCGCGATTGAGGGCGGCGCGCTAGTCGTGCGCGCCGAGAATGGTCTGGTCGAAGTCGATATTGGCGCCGGTCATCAACCCCGACTCGGCCGAGGCGAGATAGGCCACCGCCTTGGCAACCTCCCGGGGGTCGATCAGCCGGCCGAAGGGCTGGCCGGCAGCCGCCTCCTCGAGCCAGCCGTCCCTGGCGTCGTGGCGCAGCTTCATGATCGCATCCTCGCCCGGCGTCGCCATCCAGCCGATATTGAGGCCGTTGACGCGGATGCGGTGCTTGATCAGGGCATATGCCGCATTTTTCGTCAGTACCGCGAGCGCCCCCTTCGAAACGCTGTAGGCGGAGAGGAAGGGCTGGCCGCCATGGGCCGACATCGACTGGATGTTGACGACGGCGCCCTCGATGCCCTGCCGGCGCATCAGCTCGGCCGCATCCTGGATCAGGAAGAAGGGCGCGCGCAGATTGACCGCCATGATGCGCTCGTAGAGCGCGGGCGAGGTGTCGAAGATCGTGCCGCGGTCGGTGTCGCCGGCGGCATTAACGAGCATGTCGAGCCGGCCGAAGGCCCGCTCCGCAGCCGGGACGATCTGCCGCACCGCATCCAGATCGGCGAGATCGACCTGGTGGAATTGGGCGTCGCAACCTTCCGAACGCAGGCTCGCTGCGACGGCCTCGCCGCGGGCGAGGTTGCGCCCGGTCAGCAGCAGCGAGGCGACTCCGCGGGCCACGAACTCCCGGGCGATCGCCTCGCCGAGCCCCTGGCTGCCCCCCGTGACGACTGCCGCCTTGCCGCGCAGGTCGCGGCTGAAAGAGCTGATCTGCGGCACGAATCCCGCCTCCCGGAAACGGCAGGAATTTTTTAGGTCTCCCGCTCAATGGAATAAACATTCCATTCTCGGCACATGCATGTCAAGGCGATCGCTCAGGCGCCGGCGAGAAGAGAGGAGACGAGCCGCCACCGC
>NZ_JBIWYK010000411.1:0-2755 GCF_044752385.1 Allobosea sp. CER48
CAGCCCGAGCGCGCGCTCGATGCGCGAGCAGCCGGTGCGGGCGCGCGCCTTCGCGTAGCTCCGCTGCAACCGCCCGCTGGCATAGGCATCGATGACAATGGCGTGGACATAGCTCTTGCGCACCACCGCCGGCGTGTTGACCAGTCGCTCCGAGATCGCCCGCATGATGTCCGCGAGCTGGCGCTTCCGCCCGGCTTCGCTTGCGATCTCCTCTCCCGCCAGCAGCAGTTCGGCAGCTGCCGCATTGGCAGCCAGCATCCGCAGATCCTTGCTGCTGATCGGGAGGCCGCAGGCCTGCCTGAGATAGGCATTGATGTCGGTTGCGTGGATCGGGGCCACGGTTCCGTCCTCGCCGCGATGTTGCAGCAGCCGGCGCCCCGGCAATGTCGCTATGCGTGCCAATGCCCGTGCGAGCGCAGCATCGTCGATCGTGCAGGCGATCTCCTTGCCGCTCTTGCCGCGGAAATGCAGGGCGACCCGCGTCCCCGTCAGCGTGGCGTGGCGCTTCAGCAGCGTCGAGGTGCCGTGGCTGCCGTTCTTTTTCGCATAGCTTTCATTGCCGACGCGCAGATGGCAGCGGTCGATGATGGCAGCGGCGCAGGCGAGCGCCTTCTCGCGGGAGAGCGTGCGGGCCTTCAAGTCGGCGGCAATCCGGGCGCGCAGCTTCGGCAGCGCCGCGATCAATCGGCCAAGGCGCTTCAGCTTGCGGCGCTCGCGCACCTTCTCCCATTCCGGGTGGTAGCGATGCTGCACGCGGCCGGCCTCGTCCTGGCCGATGGCCTGGAGATGCGCCCGTGGATCAGCCGCGATCCGGACATCCTCGTAGGCGGGGGGAATGGCGAGCGAGCGAATGCGCGCCAGGGTTTCCTCGTCAACGATCTTTCCGCCTTCCGCATCCCGGTAACCAAAGAAGCGGCCATGGCGGATGCGCCGGATGGTGAGTTCGTCGGACGAAACGCGACGCAGTCGCGTCGAACTCGAGCGGTGTTCAGGGTGTCGGGAAACCGGCATGGCGCAGGCTCGCAGAGATCTGCTGCGAAGAATGCGCGGCGCGTGCACTTGGTTCCGGTCAGTCGAGCATATTCACCACGTTTCGGCAAGCGCGCAGGTTTCTGGGGACGCATGCACGAAAATCAGTGGCGAGAGGGCCGAGGCCTCGCCAAAACTGTCAAAAAAATTGAACGATATGTTTTGGGGAGACGAAGGTGCCGCGCGTTCTGATCGCCGAGTTCATGCATGAGACGAACACCTTCAGTGTTCAGCTCACGGACGAAGCCACTTTCCGGGCGCATGGCGCCTTTCTCGGCAACGAGATCCCGGAGGCCTTTCGCGGCACCCGCACCTCGATGGGCGCTGCCTTCGAGGCTGCCGAGAAGTTCGGCTGGAGCCTCGTCCATCCGCTGGTGACCGGCGCCAATCCCTCGGGGCGCGTCACCGATGCCGCCTTCGATGTCTTCGCCGGCCATATCGTCAATGCGGCTGATGGTGTCGATGGCGTGCTGCTCCATCTGCACGGCGCGATGTCGACCGAAAGCTCGGACGATGGCGAGGGCGAATTGCTGGCGCGGCTGCGCAAGCGCACCGGCCCCGACATCCCGGTGGTCGCCGTGCTGGATCTTCACGCCACGGTCACGCAGCTCATGGCCGACAACGCCAATGCGCTGATCTCCTATCGCACCTATCCGCATATCGATCAGTATGAGCGGACATGGCAGGCCGCCGAACTGCTCGAGCGCGCCATGAAGGGCGAGATCAGGCCGAGGGTTGCGCTCGCCCGCCGCCCGATCCTCTACGCGCTCGATGGCGGCCGCACGACGTCGCCGCCATTTCTGGAGTTGCTGCGCCGGGGCGATGCGCTGGAGGCATCCGGCGATGCGCTGGTCGTCAGCGTCCAGGCGGGCTTTTCGTCGGCGGATGTGCACGACATCGGTCCGTCGATCGCGGTCGCGGCCGATGATCTCGGCAAGGCGCAAGCGATTGCCGAAGAGCTGATGGACTATGCCTGGGAGCAGCGCCACTTCTCCTCGATCCACTTCACGCCGCTGGCCGAGGCCATGGCGCGGGCCAAGGCCGGCGAAGCCGATGCCGGGAAGCCCGGCTACAAGCCCGTGGTGATTTCGGACTACTCCGACAATCCCGGCTCCGGCGCCTATGGCGACGCCACCAACCTGCTGCGCGCCGTCCTCGACGCCGAGCTCAGGAATGTCGGCTTCCATGCAATCTGCGACCCCGAAGCCGCGCTCGCCGCGCAGGCGATCGGCGTCGGCAATCGCGGACGGATCAGGCTCGGCGGCAAGGTCGATCCCAGCATGGGCGGCGGTCCGCTCGATCTCGACGCCCATGTCGTCGCGCTGACCGACGGCTACTTCATGTGCTACGGGCCGATGGCGGGCGGCGTCTGGCGCAATTACGGACTTTCGGCGCTGCTGCGGGTCGACGATGTCGAGATCATCGTCATCACCCATAACGGCCAGGCCACGGATCTCGCTCAGTTCACCTCGCTCGGCGTCGATCCGACCCGGAAGTCGACGGTGATCGTCAAGTCGATGCAGCATTTCCGTGCCGCCTTCCAGCCGATCGCCCGCGAGGTGCTGGAAGTCGATACCGGTGCGATCTCGACCCGCAACTTCAAGGAGCGACCCTACAAGAAGGTGCGGCGGCCGATCTTCCCGCTCGACGATATCTGAGGGCGAAGTGCCGACTCATGGGCTTGCGCCGCGCGACGTGAGCTGGCCCGATCTGCAGAAAGAATTGG
>NZ_JBIWYK010000412.1:0-2722 GCF_044752385.1 Allobosea sp. CER48
ATATGTCGGCGGCCAGCCGCGCCCACCCGAATCGCGACGGCGACGCCGAACACCGCCTGGATCATATCCTCGGTCAGCACAGCTTCGGGCGCTCCGGCAGCGAGCAATCGCCCCTGATGCAGGAGCGCGATCTCGTCGCAGAACAGCGCGGCGAGGTTGAGGTCGTGCAAGGCGACGATGCAGGTGACGCCGAGCCGGCGGATCAGCGTCAGGATGGAGAGCTGATGCTGGATGTCGAGATGGTTGGTCGGCTCGTCCAGGATCAGTTCGCTGGGCTCCTGCGCCAGCGCGCGAGCGATGTGCACGCGCTGGCGCTCCCCGCCGGACAGCGTGTGCCAGAACTGGTCATGACGGCCCTCAAGCCCGACGCGCGCCAGCGCGGCATTGACCGCCGCCTCGTCCGCGGCATTCCACGACGCCAGCGCCGCGCGATGCGGCGTCCGTCCGAGGCGCACGACGTCGCAGACCGAAAGCTGGACGTCGGTCGTCGCCTGCTGCTCGACGAAGGCGAGCCGGCGCGCCAGCTCACGGCGCGGGACGGAGGCGATATCGCGGGTGTCGAGCATCACCACGCCGCTCGCGACGTTGCGCAGGCGGCAGAGGAGCCGCAACAGGCTCGACTTGCCCGAGCCGTTGGGGCCGATGAGACCAAGGATGCGGCCTGGCGCAGCCTGAAGGGTCACGCCGTCGACGATCATCCGCCCGGCCGCTGCCCAGCGCACGTCTTGGGTTGCGAGCGTCATGCGGCATTCCGGGCGCGATAGAGGATCAACGCAAAGGCGGGCGCTCCGACGAGCGCCGTGACCACGCCGATCGGCAGGATCTGTTGCGGCACCAGTACGCGCGAGAGGATGTCTGCCAGGATCATGAAGATCGCGCCGATGACGAGGCAGGCCGGCAGAAGCCGGGCATGCCCGGGTCCGACGACGAAGCGCGCGGCATGTGGGATGACCAGGCCGACGAAGCCGATCGTTCCGACGATAGAGACCATCGCGGCGGTCATCACGGCGGTCGTCGCAAACAGGATGATCCGGACACGCGTCACCGCGACGCCGAGCGACGCAGCGGCATCGACACCGAAGGCGAAGGCATCCAGCGCCTTGGCGTGCAGCATGCAGATGCCGAAGCCGATCAGCGCCACCGGCGTCGCGATCCACAGGTCGGGCCAGCGCACCCCGCCGAAATTGCCCAGCAACCAGAACATCACCCCGCGAGCCTGCTCCGCGCTCGCGAGCGTCGTGACGATGGTCGCCGTGGCAGCGTTGAAGAGCTGCGAGGCGGCGACACCGGCGAGGATCACGCGATTGCTCGCACCGCCCGCCCCCGCGGCAAGAAGCGCCACGACGGCGAGGGCGGCACATGCGCCGATGAAGGCGCCCGTCGACAGGCTCACCGCCATGCCGCCGATGCCGACCCCGAGGATCAGGACCGCGACAGCCCCCGTGGAGGCACCGGCCGAGATGCCGAGGATGTAAGGCTCGGCCAGCGGGTTGCGCAGCAGGGCCTGCAGGATCACGCCGGAGAGTGCCAGCGCCCCGCCGCAAAGCCCTGCCATCAGCGCGCGGCTCAGCCGGTAATCGAAGATCACGCCCTGCTGGATGGCGCCGACCGGCAGGCCGAGATCGAACAGCCCGTTGCCGAGCGCCTTGAGTGCGACCTCGAACGGGATCGCCATCTCGCCGATCGTCACCGCCAGCGCCACCGAGACGGTGAGCGCCGCCAGCGACAGGAGCGCGAGGCCGATCCGCGCCGGCCAGTTCGGACCGTGGGCGGCGTGGCTCAAGGAGCGAGACCGAAGCCCGCGATCGCGCGAGCGAGCGTCTCGATGCCGTCGACCGTGTCGAGTCCGGCTCGGGTCGCGCCGACATCGATGACGACGACGCGGCCGTTCCTGACCGCATCGAGCTTGCTGGCCACCGGGTCGGTCTTGAGGAAGTCGAGCTTCTTCTCGATGTCATCCGCCGGAAAGCGGCGACGGTCCATCTTCACGGTGACGATCACGGCGGGGTTGGCAGCGGCAATGCTCTCCCAGCCGACCAACGGCCATTCCTCGTTGGTGGTGATGATGTTGCGTGCACCCAGCTTCGACAGGATATAGGCCGGCACGCCGTTCCTGCCGGCCATGAAGCCATCGCCCTTGATGTCCTTGCTGGAGAACCAGACGACCACCGGCACGTCCTGCGCCTTCAGCTTCCCAACGGTTTCGACGGCCTTGTCCTCGCGCGCCTTGAGCTCGGCGACGAGCTTCTCGGCCCGGTCGGAAACGTCGAAGATCTGCCCGAACTCGCGGATGTTGCGGTAGACCAGCTCCATCGAGAACATCTGCGTGCGGACGCCGTCGCCCGGCCCGGAATTATCCTTGCCGATGCAGTCGGTCGGCGAGACATAGGTCGGCACCTTGACCTTGTGGAACTGGTCACGCTTGCCGACGATCCCGTTCGGCCCAACATGCCATTCGAACATCGCGGTGACGAGATCGGGTTCCTGGCCGACCACGGCCTCGAAGCTCGGATCATTGTCGGCGAGGCGCTTAACCTTGGCGTTGACGGCCTCATAGGGCTTGGCGACCGGCGAGAACCATACCGCCGTGCCGACGAGCCGATCGCCGAGACCGAGCGCATAGAGGATCTCCGTCTGGGTCTGGCCGATCGCGACGACGCGCTTGGGCGGCGCGGCGAAGGTGATGGTTTCCCTGCAGTTCTCGAGCGTCAGCGGATATTGC